>NZ_JASATF010000006.1:0-276007 GCF_038440175.1 Cupriavidus sp. OTU4054 | reverse complement strand
CCACGGCGACCACGGCGACCACGGCGACCACGGCGATGGCGGCCACGGCGACCACGGCGACCACGGCGACCACGGCGATGGCGGCCACGGCGGCCCCGGCGGCCCCGGCGACCATGGCGACCATGGCGATGGCGGCGATGGCGGCGATGGCGGCGATGGCGGCGAGGGCGGCGAGGGCGGCGAGGGCGGCGAGGGCGGCGAAAGCGGCGAAAGCGGCGAGGCTGGCGAGGCTGGCGAGGGTGATCGAGGTGGCGATGAGGGCGGGGCTAAAGGCAGTCGTGGCCATGGCTGCGGTCGTCATGGTGGCCGCACCCGTCGCCGCACAGCAGGTCTTCGACACCGCCGAAGCCGCCTCGAACGCCCTCGGCGATGCCATCGCCCGCAGCGACCAGGATGCCCTGCGCAAGGTACTCGGCAATCAATACCGCACGCTTCTGCCGCCCGAAGGCATCACGCAGGACGATATCTACGACTTTCTCGGCGCCTGGGCCGCGCACCACGCGCTCCAGCCTGCCGGCGACAACGCCATGCGCATTGCCGTGGGCGACAGCGGCTGGACGTTCCCCGCGCCGATCGTCAAGCGCCCCGCCGGCTGGCAGTTCGACCTCAAGGCAGGCCGCGAGGAAGTGCGCGACCGCCGCATCGCCCGTAACGAACTCGTGGCGATGGATTCGCTGCTGCAACTCGCGGATGCCCAGCAGCGCTACGCGCAGCAGGTCGGCAACGGCGCCTTCGCCAAACGTATCGTGAGCTCGCGGGGCCGCACCGATGGCCTCTACTGGCCGTCCGACACCGAGGCGGACGCCAGCCCGATCGGCCCCGACGCCCTCGCCATGGGCCCCGATGTCCCGCCCGAAGACGCCTATTACGGCTACCGTTTTCGCGTGCTCCCGCCCGGCACGGGCGCCGGCGCGACGCGGTTCGCGTTTATCGCATGGCCCGCCCGATACGGCGAAAGTGGCGTACACACCTTTTTGATCGACGCGGAAAGAAATTTTTACGAACGCGATCTCGGCACTTCCACGGCCAGCCGGGCCGCCGCGATGCGGTCGTTTTCCACGGAAGGATGGCGTCGCGTGGCCGATAAATAGGCGCTTCCCGCACTTCCGCATCTATCGAGTGACCTGCGAGCCTGTTCCGCAGGTCTTTTTTAATGTTGCAAGATGCATACATTGCCGCACTGGAGTGAGCGATACGCCGCGGCGGCTTGTGTTATGCTGCATCGCACAAACATAGGAGGGGATCCGTTCCAAAGACGAGCAGGAGTCTCTAATGGCCAAAAGCCTGTCCTCGGACTGGGAAACGCAATGGCGCCAAATCGGCCACGCGCAGCACCAGGCCGCACAGCAATTGAAGTCCTGGCTGCGACGCTTCGACGCGTTCCAGCCCACCCCCCCGCTCCGCCCGGTACCTCCGGTCGGCGAGCATGCGCCCGGTTCGCTGCCCGGCACATGGGAATCCCACCGGCTTGGCCTTGCGCCGCTGCCGGGTGAACTCGTTCCGCAGCTGTCATACCGTCTCTACATTCCGTCGGGCGCGTTGTCGCGCAGGACGGGTCCGATGCCCGTCGTGGTATTGCTCCATGGCTGCCGGCAGACACCCGAGGCGCTGGCCGAGGGCACGCGCATGAACGCGCTCGCCGAGCGCGAAGGCTTTATGGTGGCTTATCCGCAGCAGCCGCTGCGGCGGTCCGTGCATCGCTGCTGGCAGTGGTTCGACCTCGGCGCCGAGGAAGGCGGGCGCGAGGCGCAGGCTGTTGCGGCGCTGATCGACGAGCTTGCCGAGCGGCCCGATGTGCGCGCGGGCGAAATCTATCTGGCAGGGTTGTCGGCCGGCGCCACGATGGCGGCGCTGGTGGCGTTGCGCTATCCGGAGAAGGTAGCCGCGGTCGGGTTGCACTCGGGCGTGGTCATCGGTGCCGCGGATTCGCCGCGGGCGGGATTGCGCGCGATGGAGCAGGGCTCTGCGACCGATCCGCTCGTGTTGCTCGACGCCGCGGGCGTGACGCCGGGCGGCCCCACGATGCCCGCGATCGTCATGCACGGGCTCGAGGACCAGGCGGTACACCCGGTCAACGGGCGTCTGCTGGCGCGGCAGTTTCTTGCCTACAACCGCATGGACGACCGGCTCTCGGTGGCGATGCCGCCCCGGGTGGCGGCGATGGCGGGTGCCGGCGCGGAGGCGGCCAACGAGGGTGTCGCTAACGAGGGTGTCGCTAACGAAAGTGTGGCCAACGCCCGGGTAGCCAACGAAAGGCCAGCGCTCCGGCGCGGCAACTATCGCGAGGCGCGGTTCGGGCGGTGGAACAAGGACCTGGTGAAGCTCGTGGAGGTTGCCGGGCTCGATCACGCGTGGAGTGGCGGTGACGGGCGGGTCGAGTATCACAGCAGCACCGGGCCCGATGCCAGCGCGATGATGTGGGAGTTCTTTCGGGAGCACCGGCGGAAGTAGGGCGCCGAAGGCGGGAAACGACAAAGGGGGCGATGGCCCCCTTTGTTCTTGACCTGCCGCAACGAATCGACGAATAGCCCGATCAGGCCTTCTTCACGAACAGCGCCGTCACGATACCGATCAGGCAGACCGCGATCACGTAGTGCGCCGGGGCCAGCGGGTTGTCCTTGAGCATCAGCGTGACGATCATCGGCGTCAGTCCGCCGAAAATCGCGTACGACACGTTGTACGAGAACGAGAGCCCCGAGAAGCGGACCTGCGCCGGGAACGCGTTCACCAGCACATAGGGCACCGCGCCGACGGTGCCGACCATAAAGCCGGCCAGCGTGTAGAGCGGAATCAGCAGCTGCGGATGCGTGCCCACCGTCGTGTACAGCAGATACGCCGTACCGGCCAGCAGCAATCCACCCACGAACAGCGTCCGGCGCGCGCCGAAGCGGTCCGCCAGCATGCCCGCCACCACGCAGCCGATGGACAGCGCGAGCGTGGCGAAGCTGTTGGCGACCAGCGCCGTGCGGCCATCGAAGCCGAACAGCTTCTGCAGGAACGTCGGCGTCATCAGGATCACGACCACGATGCCCGCGGAAAGCATCCACGTCAGCAGCATCGAGATGGCCACGGCGCCACGGTGGTCGCGGACCACGGACTTCAGCGGCATTTCGGCCGCCAGCGCCTTGCGCTGCTGCAGTTCGGCGAACACCGGCGTCTCGTGCAGCCACTGCCGCAGGTACATCGAGGCAATGCCGAACACCCCACCCAGCAGGAACGGCACGCGCCATGCCCAGTCATGGAGCTCGGTCGGCGTGAACGCCGAATTCATGCCGGTGGCGACCAGCGAGCCCAGCAGGATGCCGGCGGTCAGCCCGGCCGTCAGCGTGCCGCAGGCATAGCCGACATGCCGGTTCGGCACGTGTTCGGACACGAATACCCACGCGCCCGGCACTTCACCGCCCACGGCGGCGCCCTGCAGCACACGCAGCAGCAGCAGCGCGAGCGGCGCGAGCAGGCCGATGGAGTGATAGGTCGGCAGCAGGCCCATCGCCAGCGTCGGCACCGACATCAGCAGGATGGACAGCGTGAACATCTTCTTGCGGCCCAGCAGGTCGCCGAAGTGCGCCATGATGATGCCGCCCAGCGGACGGGCCAGGTAACCGGCGGCGAAAATGCCGAAGGTCTGGAACTGGCGGAGCCAGTCCGGCATCGACGGCGGGAAGAATAGCTGGCCGATGACGGTGGCAAAGAAGACGAAGATGATGAAATCGTAGAACTCGAGCGCGCCGCCGAGGGCGGCGAGCGCGAGAGTCTTGTAATCCTGCCCGGTCAGGGGACGCGCGGCATGACCGGGCGCGCCCACTGCCCCGGCAGTGCTGCTGGAGGTAGACATGAAAAAGCTCGCATAGTGAATTCACACACGAAGCGCGCTACACGGATGGCGTGGGGCGGAGGGGCACGGAGGATGGCGTGCCGGGCCAGGCGCGCGGCGGCGGATATGCCTGCCGGCCTGAAAGGGGGTCGCTTCGCGAAAGGCGTAACGATACCAGAACCGCCGCTCTCCCTTTTTGGTAATGCCGGAATGTTTTGAAATGGTCCTTTGCCTTGCCATAATCCGTTGCCATAATGCTAAAAAAAGTGAAATCCGGGGCACACTACCCGACAGTGATTTCCGATGCACAGGGGTCATCTTTTCTGGGTAACCATGTCATTCAAGGATTCCATCGGCACTGCGGCCCGAACGGCCGGCGAGAAAGCCAGGGCCACGCCGCGCAGGCGGCTCGCGTTGCGCGTGCTCGGCGGCATTGTCGTCGCCGTGGCGATTTTCGGAATTGCGGGATATTTCGGGGGCCCGCCGCTGGTCAAATATCTCGTCGAGAAACAGGCGACCGAGGCCCTGGGGCGAAAAGTCACGCTCGGGGCGGCGCAGGTGCGGCCGTTCGACCTCGCGGCGACGCTCAATGACCTGACGATCTTCGAGCCGGACGGCACGACGCCGATGGTGACGCTGGGCGAAGTGGATGCCAATGCGTCCATCGCGTCGCTCTGGCATCTGGCGCCCGTGGTGCACAGCCTGCATGTGGACAGGCTGTCCGTGCACGTGGTGCGCGACGCGCAGGGCCGCATGAACTTTGCGGACGTGGAAGAAAAGTTCGCGGCCATGCCGCCGAAGCCCGCCGACAGCAAGCCTGCGCGGTTCTCGATCAGCAATATCGCGGTGACCAACTCGACGTTCGTGTACGAGGACAAGCCGCGCGATACCACGCAGCGCGTGGAGAACTTCACGCTGACGCTGCCGTTCCTCTCGAACCTGCCGCACGACGCGACCATCAATACGCGGCCGACGCTGTTCGCGAAGATCAATGGGTCGCCGCTGTCGCTCGACGGTACGACGCAGCCATTTGCCGATACGCGCGAGACGAACCTGAACGTGAACCTCGACGCGCTCCAGGTGCCCACCTATATGGCCTTTGCGCCGCGGCTCAAGGACGCCGAGATCAAAGGCGGGCTCGTCGATACGCGCCTGGTGGTCGGCTTCCGCCAGGACAAGGACAAGCAGGACCTGTTCGTCTCGGGCACCGTGGTGTTGCGCGATGCCGATGTGGTGACCCATGCGGGAGCGCCGATCGTCAAGGCGGGACGGCTGGCGATCGACCTCGACCGCGTGGAGCCGCTGGCCAATCGGGCGGCCATCCGTAGCATCGGTCTGGAAGGACTGGCACTGCAGGCCATTCGGCGCGCGGACGGTTCGCTGAACCTTGCCACGGCGTTTCTGCCGGAGAGCGCGCCGACGCCGAAGGCAACGCCGGCGGCTCCGGCTCCTGCGCCGGCTTCCGCGCCGGCAGCTTCGGCCTCCGCGCCGGCTGCCGCGCAGGCCCCGGCACCCGCACCGGCCGAGCCGTTCAGCTATGCAATTCAGCGCATCACGCTGAAGGACGCGAAGCTCGGCTTCCAGGACGAACTCGCGCCGTCGGGCCCGGGGAAGCTCGATATCGGCCCCGTCAACGTGGAGATCGCGGACCTTGCCAGCACGGGCGACAAGCCCGCGCAACTCGACGCGAAGGTGACGATTGCCGATGGGCAGACGCTCGACCACAAGGGCCAGCTGGCCCTGCGGCAGGGCACGCTTGCGGGCACGCTGAAGACCACGGGCCTGCGGCCGCAGGGGTTTGCCGCATGGTGGCCGCGCGAACTGCAAAGCCAGTTCGGCGAAACGGGCATCAACGCGGAGCTGAATTACCGCATGGCGTGGACGCAGCCGACGTTCCAGTTCGTCCTCGAGAAATCGCGCCTCGAGCTGTCGCCGGTGTATGTGGCGACGCGCGAGCCCATCGCGCTGCCGGCCGCACCTGCCGGGCAGGGCGACGATGCCGCCGCGGCAAGCGACGGCGCGAATGACCGAGCAAACGACAGGGCGCGCAATGGCGCGCGCCGCGATGGCCAGCGCGCGCATCGCCGCAATGTACAAGCGGCACAGTCGGCACAGGCCGCGCAAGCTGGGCAGGGCACGACCCGCAAGCGCACCACGCAGGCGCAGCGGCGCGTGGCTGATATCGAGGGCGCGCAGTTGCCGCTCGTGCGCGCGGAGAAGCTCGTACTCGAGGACATCAACCTCGACCTCGCGAAGCAGACGTTCGATACGAGCGCCGTATCGCTGGTGCAGCCGCAGATCGCGGCCACGCGCGATCATCGCGGGCAATTGCTCGAGATGGCCCGCATCTGGGCCGTGCAATCGGCGCAGGAGAAGGCGGCACCGGCGCGGCCAGCGGCTGCTTCGGGCGCGCCGCAGGGCACGGGCGCCGCGACCGCACGGAAAAATGGCGCGACAAATGGCACGGCAAACGGCACGGCAAATGGCACGGCTAACGGCAGCGCGGCCGCGCGCGGCACGGTCACGCCACCGGGCTGGAAAGTCCGCATCGGCAAGATCAACGTTGACGGCGGCGCGGCACGCCTCGCCGACTACGAGCCCGCCGAGGCCAACCGTGGCCGCCCCGTGATCCACCAGTACCGCAATATCGGCTTCACGGGCGGTACCGTGACATGGCCGCTTGCCAACGCCGCGATACCCGTCATGCTGCATGCGGAGTCCGGACGCCGCGGCGTGATCGGCCTCGAAGGCAGCCTGCTGCCCGCCGCGCCGGGCGCGCAAATGCAGCTCGACGTGCGCGAGCTCGATATCGCGCCGCTGCAGCCCTATATCGCCGATCGCTTCAACGCGGCACTGCGCGGCGGCACGATGACGGTCAAGGGCAAGCTCGACTTCAACGCGCCGGCCGGCAAGCCGATCGCCGCGCATTTCGCCGGCAACGCACTGGCGGGCAATGTGCGCACGGTCGACCGCATCAGCGGCGACGACTTCCTGCGCTGGCGTTCGCTCGCGGTAACGGGCATCGACTTTGCGATGGACGAGTCGAAGGGGCCGATGCGCGTGGGCGTGAACAACGTCGCGCTCTCGGACTTCTATGCGCGCGTGATCCTCAACGCGAACGGCCGCCTGAACCTGCAGGACGTCATGGCCGGCGGCAGCGATCGCGGGCAGCCCGCGCCATCGACGAGCCTCACGCAGGCGAGCCCGGCTTCGGCACCGGCCGCTTCCGCACCGGCCGCGGCCCCTGCAACGGCGACGGTCGCGAAGGAGGGCAAGGCCGGCCCCGCGCCGCAGATTCGTCTCGGCGGCGTGTCCATCAACAAGGGCAACATCAACTTCTCGGACTTCTTCGTCAAGCCCAACTACTCGGCGAATCTCACCGACATGAAGGGCTCGATCTCCAAGGTGTCGTCGTCGGACCCGACCCCCGCGGATATCGTGCTCAACGGCCGGCTCGACGACGATGCGCCGGTCAGCATCAGCGGCAAGCTGAATCCGCTCGGCGAGCAGCTGTTCCTCGATATCGCGGCGAAGGCGGCGGGCGTGGAGCTCACGCGGCTGACGCCCTACGCGGCCAAGTACGCGGGCTACCCGATTACGAAGGGCAAGCTCACGGTGGACGTGGGGTACAAGATCGAGAACGGCAGGCTCGATGCGCGCAATCACCTGTACCTCGACCAGCTCACGTTCGGCGATCGCGTGGACAGTCCCGATGCGACCAAGCTGCCCGTGCTGCTTGCGGTGTCATTGCTCAAGGATCGCAACGGTGTGATCGACGTGAACCTGCCGGTGTCGGGTTCGCTCTCCGACCCCGAGTTCAGCATCGGCGGCGTGATCGTTCGCGTGATCGTCAACTTGCTCACCAAGGCCATCACGTCACCGTTCTCGCTGATCGCCTCCGCGTTCGGCGGCAGCGGCGACGAACTCGGCTATATCGAGTTCGCGCCGGGCAGCGCCACGCTGTCCAAGGAGGCGCAGGAGAAGATCGCCACGGTGGCCAAGGCGCTGAACGACCGGCCGTCGCTGCGGCTCGAGATCAGCGGCCGCATCGATCCCGCAACGGATGCCGATGGCGCGCGCCGCGTATGGCTCGACCAGCGTGTGGCGGAGCAGAAGGAGCGCGAACTGCGCCGCAGCGCGCGTTCGGGCGGCCAGGCCGACGAGGAAGAAGGCGGCGAGCAGGGCGCGAAGATCACGGTCTCCAGGCAGGAATATCCGAAGTATCTGGAGGCCGTGTACAAGCGCCAGTCGTTCAAGAAGCCGACCAACATGATCGGCCTGAACAAGTCCCTGCCGACGGCGGAGATGGAAAAGCTGCTGCTGGAGAACGCGCCCGTCACCGACACGGAACTGCGCCAGCTGGCAGACCAGCGCGCGCTGGCCGTCAAGCAGGCGCTCGAGCGCGACGGCAAGGTGCCCGATTCGAAGCTGTTCCTGACCGCGCCGAAGCTCAATGCCGAAGGCATCAAGGACAAGGGCGGTCCCAACCGCGTGGATTTCTCGATCCGCCAGTAACGACCGAAAATCGGGCCGCAACCGCAGGCGCGGTATCATGCGGCCCGTTCCATCGACTTTATTTAACGGAGAGACGTTTTGCAGCAGGAAGCCGTCGCCTACAAGACCTGGGTTTGTGTGATTTGCGGTTGGGTGTATGACGAAGAGCAGGGCTGGCCCGACGACAATATCGCCCCGGGCACCCGCTGGGAAGACATCCCGGCCGACTGGCGTTGCCCCGAGTGCGACGTCGGCAAGGAAGATTTCGCGATGATCGAACTGTGATTCGACCATCGGGCGTTTCAAACGCCTGAGTGTTCCCCCTCTCCTTCAGGGAGAGGGGCCGATCAGATCAGCATCGGCAACACTTCCAGCACCAGCACGCCCATCATGAGGCCGATGATCACGCCGCAGCAGCGGCAACTGATCTTGAGCGCCTTGGCGGCGACGGGTACCGCGCCCATCGCCAGCATGCCGACAAGTGCCATCGGCAGCAGAAATACAAGATCGTGCGCCTGTAGATGAAACATGGCGGTCTCCTTTCTTGTCTTTTGTTCTTCCAGTATAGGCCGTGTGTGGCGAATACAAGGCAGTTGGCCTCAGGGTTGTCCCTATGTGCGTTCCATGGCGCGGAATCGTGCGTCGCGTGTCCTATGCTGGACTCACGAAGCCGAAGCGACAAGGAGACCATCATGGAACTTCACGTGCATTCGCATCACTACGTGCGCCGTCTGCCCGACTGGAGCGCCGCGGCCGTGTCAGGTATCGCGGCCGGCGCCTTCCTGATCGTGCTGGAGTTGTTCTGGGCGTCGATGATGTCCGGCGTCAACCCGTGGGTGCCGACGCGCATGATCGCGGCAATCGTCATGGGTCAGGACGTGATGCAAAACGCGCTGTTCAGCATCGGTACCGTCGGCGCGGCGCTCTTGATCCACTTCGTGCTCGGCGCGGTACTCGGCATGGTGCTGGGCGCGATCATGGCGCCGTTTCATCTGGACTCGAGTCCGGGCATGGCGGTGCTGGCCGGCGCGGTGTTCGGCGTGGTGGTCTACCTCTTCAACTTCTACGTGATGACGGGCGCGTTCCCGTGGTTCGTGGAAGCGCGCGGCTGGCACACGCTGATCGCCCATATGCTGTTCGGGATGGTGATGGCCATCTGCTACTGGAAGCTCGAATCCAGGGACGTGATGCACTGAATGCGGCACAGCATGTGTCACGTTCCGCGGCACTGAAGCTCGCGCAAGAGCACTTGCCGCATTCGCAACCCATGCACTACGCTTGAACCACTTGCGTGGGTTGCGCGTCTCTCGCGGCAGTTGTCCGCGCAGAGGAGGGTGGATATGGCAATCGCCATTGCGCTCGTGGTCCTCGTCGTCGCTTCGGTGCTCTTTCATTTTCTGAGCCCGTGGTGGGCGACGCCGCTGGCGTCCAACTGGAAGCAGATGGACGACACGCTGACCATTACCCTCGTCATCACCGGCGTCTTCTTCGTCGTCATCAATCTCCTCCTCGGCTATATCGTCTGGCGCGACCGTCACCGCGACGGACATCGCGCGCACTATGCGCCCGAGAACCGGCGGCTCGAGTGGGGGCTGATCGCCATTACCACCGTCGGCATCATCGCGCTGCTTGCGCCGGGCCTCTTCGTCTACGCCGACTATGTGCGCCCGCCGCAGCAGGCAATGGTGCTCGAGGTCGTGGGCCAGCAGTGGCAGTGGGCATTCCGCTTTCCGGGCCGCGGTGGCCAGCTCGGCACGTCGGATATGCGCTTCGTCAGCGCGACGAATCCGCTCGGCGTCAACCCGGACGACCCCAACGGACAGGACGACGTGATCGTCGTGGGGCCCGAGGTGCATTTGCCGCTGAACCAGCCCATCAAGGTACTGCTGCGATCGAAGGATGTGCTGCACGATTTCTATGTGCCGCCGTTTCGCGCGCGCATGAACATGGTGCCCGGCATGATCACGTCGTTCTGGTTCACGCCGACACAGACCGGGCGTTTCGACATCCTGTGCGCGCAACTCTGCGGCGTCGGGCACTACAACATGCGCGGGCACGTCGTGGTCGACGAGCCGGCGGCATTCGAGGCCTGGCTGACGAAACAGCAGACGTTCGCCATGACGCAGGTGCGCGCGACGGCGCCGGTCGCCGCGGCGCCCGCCGGCGGCGAGGCGGGCACGGGCGGTGCCGGCGTGGCCGCCGCTGCCGGCCTGATCGAGCAGGGACGCGCGCTGGCGCAGAGCAAGGGCTGCGTCGGCTGCCACAGCATCGACGGCGCGCCCGGCGTTGGGCCGACCTGGAAGGGGCTGTACGGCAAGACCGAGACGTTTGCCGATGGCAGCACGGCGCCCGTTGACGATGCATTCCTGAAGCACGAGATCGAGGACCCGCACTCGCGGCTGGTCAAGGGCTACGGCCCGCTGATGCCGAAGATGCCGGTGACCGCGGAAGAGGTGGCCGCGCTGAGCGCGTATATCCGCGCGCAGGGCGCGGCGGCGGGCGGCGCACCGCAGGCGGGAGCCAAATAGACGAAGCAGGGAGGTCATGCATGAGCCATGCCGAAGATGCCGCGGACCACGGGCCGAGGAGCTTCTGGACGCGCTATGTCTGGAGCCAGGACCACAAGGTGATTGCCGTCCAGTACACGATCGTCGCGATCTTCGTGGGACTGGTGGGCGTCGCGCTGTCCAACCTGATGCGATTGCAGCTCGGGTTTCCCGGGCATTTCTCGTTTATCGACGCGAACCGCTACTACCAGTTCGTGACGATGCACGGGATGATCATGGTGATCTATCTGCTGACCGCGCTGTTCCTCGGCGGCTTCGGCAATTACCTGATCCCGCTGATGGTCGGTGCCCGCGACATGGTGTTCCCGTACCTGAACATGCTGAGCTTCTGGGTGTACTTTCTCTCGGTGCTCGTACTGCTGGCCAGCTTCTTCGTGCCGGGCGGGCCCACGGGGGCGGGCTGGACGCTGTATCCGCCGCAGGCGATCCTGCCGGGTACGCCCGGTTATGACTGGGGCATCATCCTGATGCTCGTATCGCTCGTGATCTTTATCGTCGCCGCGACCATGGGCGGCCTCAACTACGTGACGACCGTGCTGCAGGCGCGCACCGAAGGCATGACGCTGCTGCGCATGCCGCTGTCGGTGTGGGGCATCTTCATGGCGACGATCCTCGCGCTGCTCGCATTTCCCGCGCTGTTCGTCTCGGGCGTGATGATGCTGCTGGACAAGACGCTCCACACGAGCTTCTTCATGCCGGCAATGGTTTCCATGGGGCAGCAGCTCGACTACAAGGGCGGCAGTCCGCTGCTGTTCCAGCATCTGTTCTGGTTCTTCGGGCACCCCGAGGTCTATATCGTCGCGCTGCCCGCGTTCGGTATCGTATCGGACCTCGTGAGCGTGCATTCGCGCAAGAGCATCTTCGGGTACCGCACGATGGTGTGGGCGATTCTCGCTATCGGGCTGCTGTCCGTCGTGGTCTGGGCGCACCATATGTTCGTGAGCGGCATGAACCCGTACTTCGGCTTCTTCTTCGCCACGACCACGCTGATCATCGCGGTGCCCACGGCCATCAAGGTCTACAACTGGGTCATCACGCTGTGGCGCGGCGATATCCACTTCTCGGTGCCGATGCTGTTCGCCATCGCATTCATCAGCACGTTCGTGATCGGCGGGCTGACCGGACTGTTCCTCGGCAACGTCAGCGTGGACATTCCGTTGTCGAACACCTACTTCGTGGTCGCGCATTTCCATATGGTGATGGGCGTGTCACCAATCCTTGTGGTCTTCGGCGGTATCTACCACTGGTATCCAAAGGTCACGGGCCGCATGCTCGACGACACGATGGGCCGCATTCACTTCTGGGTCACGTTCATCGGCACCTACGCGATCTTCTTCCCGATGCATTACCTCGGCATCCTCGGCATGCCGCGGCGCTATTACGCATACGAGAACTACGCGTTCATCCCCGAGTCCGCGCACGTGATGAACATGTATATCTCGATTGCCGCGTTCATCGTGGCGGCGGCGCAGCTGTTGTTCGTCTTCAACCTCGGCTGGAGCCTCGTGCGCGGGCGGCCGGCCGGGTCCAATCCATGGCGCGCGGCGTCGCTCGAATGGCAGACGCCCGAGACGCCGCCCGCGCATGGCAACTGGGGACCGCATCTGCCCGTCGTCTACCGCTGGGCCTATGCGTACAGCGTGCCCGGCGCGCGCGAGGACTTTGTCGCGCAGAACGCGCCGCCCGATGCCGGGGGCGCGGAGCCGGAACCGCATTCGAGCCGGGGGGCCGTGGCATGAAAACCGAATCGAATTTCGCCGCGGGCCCGGGGATGGGCGGTGGCGCGGGCGGTGGGGCGACATCGGGCGATACGCGTCCGGGTGCGCGCACGCCGATGCCGGGCAGCATCGGGCTATGGGCCTTTATCGCCGTGGTTACGTCGCTGTTCTCGCTGTTCCTGGCCGCGTACGTCATGCGCATGGACAGTCCCGACTGGCATCGCGTCACGCTGCCCTGGCAGAGCTGGCTGTCCACGGCGCTGTTGGTGGGTGCATGCGTGGCAATGGAGGCCGCCGCGCGGCTGGCACCGGCGGGACGCATGGCGCCCGCGCGCCTGGCACTGCGGCTGGGCGGGGTGGGGGCGATTGCGTTCGTGGCCTCGCAGCTATGGGCCTGGGAGGCGCTGTATGCCCTGCACGTGGTACCCGCGAACAACCCGGCCGGCAGCTTCTTCTATCTGCTGACGGCCATGCATGGGCTGCACATGCTCGGCGGCGTCGCGGGATGGGCGATGGTGGTGACCGACCGCGGAAGCGGGCCGCGCACGCTGATGCGCATCCGGCTGTGCGCGCGGTACTGGCACTTCCTGCTCGCGGTCTGGGTCGTGCTGCTCGGCGCGCTGGGCTGGCTCACGCCGGAGATCGTGCGCTATCTCTGCGGCACCGCGTAAGCGCGACAACGAAGGAGACGCCATGACCGCGCCACTCTCCACTGCACAGGATCCGCTGGCCAGGCTGCCGGATGGGTTCCGGGGCCTCGTCGCGGACTGGTCGTCGGACCAGCGCGCGTTCAAGGTGTCCTGGGGCAAGGCAATGATGTGGATCTTCCTGCTGTCGGACACATTCGTGTTCAGCTGCTTTCTGACCGGCTACATGACCGTGCGGATGTCGACGACGGTGCCGTGGCCGAATCCGAGCGAAGTGTTCGCGCTCGATTTCGGCGGGCAGCCCGTGCCGTTGATCCTGATCGCCATCATGACGTTCGTGCTCATCACGAGCAGCGGCACCATGGCGATGGCCGTCAATTTCGCCTATCGGCGCCAGCGTCGCGAATGCGCGATGCTGATGCTGGTGACCGCGCTGTTCGGCGCGATGTTCGTCGGCATGCAGGCGTTCGAATGGACCAAGCTGATCGTCGATGAGGGCGTGCGGCCGTGGGGCAACCCGATGGGGGCCGCGCAGTTCGGCTCGACGTTCTTCATGATCACGGGCTTTCATGGCCTGCACGTGACGTGCGGCGTGATCTATCTGCTGGTGGTGGCGCTGCGGGTACTGGGCGGCCGTTACGAGCGGACCGGCAACTACCAGATCGTCGAGATCGCCGGACTGTACTGGCACTTCGTGGATCTGGTGTGGGTATTCATCTTCGCGTTGTTCTACCTCTGGTGAGGTGTCCCATGGAAGCCCAGGTCCATCAACTGCATCCGCAACATCAACAGCATCAACAACATCAACAACATCCGATCAGTCTGTATCTGAAAGTGTGGCTGCTGCTGTTTGTCCTGTCGGCCATGTCGTACGGGGTGGACTACTTCCACGTGCAGGGCTATCTGCGCTGGACGCTCATCCTGATCTTCATGGCGGCGAAGGCCGGCCTGATCATCGCGGTGTTCATGCATATGGCATGGGAGAGGATGGCGCTGATCTGCGCCATCCTCCTGCCCCCGCTATGCCTGCTGGTCCTCGTGTGGCTGATGGCCGAGGAAGCCAACTTCACGTTCCTGACACGCGGGGAGTTCTTCCGATAGCGCTCAGACCTGCGTGATGAACTTGGTCACGAGGTAGCCATCGAACGTTTCCTGGCCGCCTTCGCTGCCGATGCCCGAGTCCTTGATGCCGCCGAACGGCGTCTCGGCGAGCGCCATGCCGAAATGGTTGATATTGACCATGCCGGCTTCGAGCCCGTTCGACACGTAGTTGGCGGTCTTCAGCGAGTTGGTGAACACGTACGAGGCCAGGCCGAACGGCAGGCTGTTGGCGCGGCGCAGGACTTCGTCCGTGTCCTTGAAGCGCACGACCGGGGCCACCGGGCCGAACGGCTCGTCGGTCATCAGCTTGGCATCGTCGGGCAGGTCCGTGATGACGGTCGGGGCGAAGAAGTAGCCCTTGTCGCCGATGCGCGAGCCGCCGGCCACGATCTTGCCGCCGCGATGGTTCGCGTCGTCGAGGAACTGCTCCATCGAGGCAATGCGGCGCTCGTGCGCGAGCGGGCCCATTTGCGTGCCGTCTTCGAGGCCGTTACCGACCTTGATCGAGCCGATGACCTCGGTAAAGCGCGCCAGGAACTTGTCGTACGCGCCCTGCTGCACGTAGAAGCGGGTCGGGGACACGCAGACCTGGCCGGCGTTGCGCAGCTTGAAGCGGGCCAGCATCTCGGCGGCCGGCTCGATGTCGGCGTCGTCGAACACCAGCACCGGCGAATGGCCGCCCAGCTCCATGGTCACGCGCTTCATATGGGCGCCGGCCAGTGCCGCCAGCTGCTTGCCCACCGGCACGGAGCCCGTGAACGAGATCTTGCGCACGATCGGCGATTCGATCAGGTACGACGAAATCTCGCCCGGCACGCCCCAGACGATGTTCAGCACGCCCGGGGGCAGGCCTGCATCGTGGAACAGCTGGGCCAGCGCGACCACGGCGCTCGGCGAGTCTTCCGGCCCCTTCAGGATCAGCGTGCAGCCCGCGCCGATCGCGGACACCATCTTGCGGATGGCCTGGTTGAACGGAAAGTTCCACGGCGTGAAGGCCGCGCATACGCCGATGGGCTCGCGCACGACGATCTGGCGCACGTTGGGCTGGCGCGGCGGAATCACGCGGCCGTAGATGCGGCGGCATTCCTCGGCGTGCCATTCGGCATGCTCGGCGCAGATCATGACCTCGGCCACGGCTTCCGCGAGCGGCTTGCCCTGGTCCAGCGTGATATTGCGGCCGATGTCCTTGGCTCGTTCGCGGGTCAGTTCGGCCACGCGGCGCAGGATCTTGGAACGGTCCAGCGGCGAAGTCTTCTTCCACGACTCGAAGGCCCGCTCCGCCGCGGCGAGCGCGCGATCCAGGTCGGCACGGGAGGCGTGCGGCAGCTTGCCGATGACTTCCTGGGTGGCCGGGTTGAGCACGTCCTGCTCGCGCCGGTCGCCGCCCTTGACGAATTCTCCGTCGATATAGAGGGCGAGATCCTGGTACATGCGTGTCTCCTGAGGTGCGGCGCCGCAACATTGAGGGCGCCAGCGGGGTGGGCGGGAACGAAACCGCAAGCTTACCCCGAGCGCGTGCAATTCGCACCATACCCCCCTTTTTCCCTCCCTCGCGTCGGCCATGCACCGACATGGTTCTCCGCGCCCCGCACCTATAATCGTGCGGATGAAACCAGACGCCAGACTGACCTCCGGCCCGATCGGCCGAACGCTCCTCGCCTTTTCGCTCCCGGTGCTCGGCAGCAACATCCTGCAGTCGCTCAATGCCTCGGTCAACGCGGTCTGGGTCGGGCGGTATCTGGGAGAGGCCGCGCTCACGGCCACGTCCAACGCGAACATCATCCTGTTCTTCCTGCTCGGCGTGGTGTTCGGCATCAGCATGGCCAATACGATCATGATCGGCCAGGCGGTGGGCGCGCGGAACATCGAGGAGGCGCGGCGCGTGGTCGGCACCGGCACGACGTTCTTCGTGCTGCTGTCCGTATTCGCGGCGGCGCTCGGCTACGTGTTCACACCGTCGATCCTCGCCGCCATGCACACGCCGGCCGATGCCACGCCGCTCGCGGAGGTGTACCTGCGGGTGATCTTCATCGCGCTGCCGTTCATGTACTTCTACAACTTCGTGATGATGGCGCTGCGCGGTGCCGGGGATTCGCGCACGCCGTTCTACTTCATGCTGTTGTCGGTGGTCATCGACGTCGTGCTCAATCCCGTGCTGATCTTTGGCGTGGGTCCGATTCCGGCGATGGGCATCGCGGGGTCGGCCATGGCGACGCTGATCGCGCAGGTGACCAGCCTGTTCGCGATGATCGCGCTGCTCTATCGACGCAAGCATTTCCTGCTGCTCCATCGCGGGCAACTGAACCTGCTGCGGCCCGATGGGGCGATCCTGCGCGCGCTCGTGATGAAGGGCCTGCCGATGGGCCTGCAGATGGTCGTGATCTCGTCGTCGGCCATCGTCATGATGTCGCTGGTCAATACGTACGGTTCGCAGACCACCGCGGCCTACGGCGTGGCCTCCCAGCTGTGGACGTACGTGCAGATGCCCGCGCTGGCCGTCGGCGCGAGCGTGTCGTCGATGGTCGCGCAGAACGTCGGCGCCGGGCTGTGGGCGCGCGTCACGCGCATCACGCAGGTCGGCCTGCTGTTCAACCTGGCCATGACCGGCGCGCTGGTCGCGTTGCTCTACGTGTTCAACCGCCATTCGCTGAGCCTGTTCCTCGGCGACGATAGCCTCGCCATCTCCATCGCGCAGGATATCAACCATGTGGTGCTGTGGTCGTTCATCCTGTTCGGCTTCACGATCGTGATCTTCGGCACCGTGCGCGCGACGGGTGCCGTGATGGCACCGCTCGTGATCCTGTTCGTCGCGATGTGGGGCATCCGGCTGCCGTTCGCCTGGCTGCTCGGGGAGCGCATCGGCGCCGAATCGATCTGGTGGAGCTTTCCGCTCGGGTCGATCATCTCCGTCGCGCTGGCATGGGGGTACTATCGCTTCGGCAACTGGCGGCGCAGCCATATTCTGCCGGAGGAGCCGGCACCCGCCGCGATGGGGCAGGCCGCGGACACGAGCATGGCCACGCCCTGCGAGGACGCCGCGCGCGACACGCTACCCACTCCTGCTACCGACCCCCGCTGAAGTAGGGCGATAGTTTCAACGCATTCATCGCAATTTCACATGAGAGACATTTGCGCGAGCGCGCGAATGTCCGCGTGAGCATTCACGTGTAAGGCAATCGAAAGATTCGATCCGCCAGTTACGGGACCCTTCGCTTTCAATCCCCTTTCGACGCACCGCACCATCATTTCCGCTGCATGCGCATAGATATATCACGACGTGATATAACGCGAAAAATAGCGTTTTCCAGCGGTCATCGTCGTGTCTCGGTGAATACCCTAAACACCAGACAACTGAAAGGCGGCTGAAAGATCGCGTCTCTACTGTTCGTCCCATCCTGCCGACCGCACCCTTTTTCTGGTTGCGCTCGCATCTCGCGCCTGAGCCGGCGCACCACGCGAGTGGCATGGTTTGTTAAACGTTGAGGAGATTCGCTTTGCGCATACGCAGCCAAAAGGATTTCGCTTCCGGCCTGATGTTCATCCTGGTCGGCCTGAGCTTTTCCTTCGTCGCGCGCGGTTATTCCATGGGAACAGCCGCGAAAATGGGCCCCGGATACTTTCCGTTCCTGCTGGGCCTCGTATTGGCCCTGCTCGGCGTGATCGTGACGATCGGCTCGCTGGGCACCAAGGGTGAAGAAGACCAGCTGGCCCGCTGGGACCTGAAGACGCTGTTGTGGATTCTGGGTTCGGTGGTGCTGTTCGGTCTGCTGCTGAAGCCGCTCGGCATGGTGCTGTCGGTGTTCGTGCTGGTCGTCATCTCGTCGATGGCAAGCCACGAATTCAGCTGGAAGGGTGCGTTGTGCGCAGGGGTCGTGCTGGTACTGATCAGCATGGGCGCCTTCGTCTACGGTATCAACCTGCAGATGCCGGTGTGGCCTGCTTTCATTACGGGCTAAGGAGCGCACGCATATGGAATTGTTCGATCACCTTGCCCTGGGCTTTTCCACGGCATTGACGCTGCAGAACCTCGCGTACGCGTTCCTGGGCTGCGTGCTCGGTACGCTGATCGGCGTGCTGCCGGGCCTCGGCCCTCTCGCGACCATCGCGATGCTGCTGCCGGTGACGTACTCGCTGCCGCCGGTGGCCGCGCTGATCATGCTGGCCGGTATCTACTACGGCGCGCAGTACGGCGGCTCCACCACGGCCATTCTGGTGAATCTGCCAGGTGAATCGTCGTCGGTGGTGACCACGATCGATGGCTACCAGATGGCACGGCGCGGCCGCGCCGGTGTGGCGCTGGCCACCGCCGGTCTGGGTTCGTTCTTCGCCGGTTGCGTGGCCACGCTGATCCTGGCCGCATTCGCAACGCCGCTGTCGGAACTCGCGTTCAAGTTCGGCCCCGCCGAATACTTCTCGCTGATGGTGCTGGGCCTGATCGGTGCCGTGGTGCTGGCATCGGGTTCGCTGCCGAAGGCCGTCGCGATGATCGTGCTGGGCCTGCTGTGCGGCCTGATCGGTACCGACGTGAACTCGGGCGCGGCGCGCTTCTCGTTCGACGTGCCTGAACTGACCGACGGCATCGACTTCGTCGCGCTGGCAATGGGTATGTTCGGCTTCGCGGAAATCATCGCGAACCTCGAGCAGAAGGAAGCCCGCGAAACGTTCACGAACAAGGTGACGAACCTGTTCCCGACGAAGGAAGACTTCAGGCGCATGATCCCGGCCGTGCTGCGTGGCACGTTCCTGGGCTCGGCACTGGGTATCCTCCCGGGCGGCGGTGCGGCACTGGCTTCGTTCGCGGCCTACTCGCTCGAGAAGAAGACCTCGAAGTACGCGCATGAATTCGGCAAGGGCGCCATCGAAGGCGTGGCGGGTCCGGAATCGGCCAACAACGCCGCGGCGCAGACCTCGTTCATCCCGCTGCTGACGCTCGGCATTCCGCCGAACGCCGTGATGGCGCTGATGGTCGGTGCAATGACCATCCACAACATCCAGCCGGGTCCGCAGGTCATGACCAGCAACCCCGCGCTGTTCTGGGGCCTGATCGCCTCGATGTGGATCGGTAACCTGATGCTGATCATCCTGAACCTGCCGATGATCGGTATCTGGGTGAAGCTGCTGACCGTGCCGTATCGCTTCCTGTACCCCGCGATTCTCACGTTCTGCTGCATCGGCGTGTACTCGGTGAACAACCAGACGTTCGACGTGTTCATGGCTGCGGCCTTCGGCGTGATCGGCTATCTGTTCCTGAAGCTCAAGTGCGAACCGGCCCCGCTGCTGCTCGGCTTCGTGCTGGGACCGATGATGGAAGAGAACTTCCGCCGTTCGCTGCTGCTGTCGCGTGGTGACTTCGGCGTGTTCTTCACCCGTCCGCTGTCGCTCGGTCTGCTGATCGCAGCCGCCGCACTCGTCGCCGTGGTCGCACTGCCGTCGATCAAGGCGAAGCGCGAGGAAGCGTTCCAGGAAGAATAGCGCGCTGCGCTACGGAACTACGCCCGCACCTCGGGCGTACACAACGCAAGCTTTGGGGGTGCCGCGTGCACCCCGCTTTTTTGGCGTGTCAGCATGATAACCACCATGAAACCGCCTCCGTTGGACCGGGTTGTATTCCGGCTTTACATCCTGAAGCTCGTACAGGCCAGTCCGGCGACGGTGTTCAACCTCGTCGAGCGGCTGCGCGATCGCGGTATCGACAAGAATATCCGCGCGTTGCGGCCGATCTTGCGCAGCCTGATGATGGCGCGCGCGATCACCGCCGAGCTTGTGGAAGGCAACGGTCGTGTCTACTGCATTACCGATTCCGGACGTGCCGAGCTCGATGCCTACCTGTCGCACCTCGCGGTGCTGCGGGAAGACATCGAGGATGTGGGGGAACGAAAGAACGCTGCTTGATGCGGCGTAAAAAAAACGCCGCGATTCGCGGCGTTTTTCTTTGGAGCGGAGTGCTGCTTACTGAGCGGCGGCTGCCGAGGCGGGCGCTGCCGGTGCGGTCGTGAGCGGCTGCGTGACCAGTTCCTGCGAATCGCTCGGACCCGTGCTGCTCTGTGCCACCAGCACCTTGATGCGGTTCGGGACCACGGCGCCGATGCCGTCCACCGGGATCGTCGTGATCAGCCAGTCGGCGTTGTTCTGCAGCGTCAGCGCGCCCGAATCGAAGATCACGTTCTTCGTACCGGCTGCCGTGATGCGCAGGCGATAGGTACCCGAGTCGAAGTAGATCGAATCGGAGCCCGAAGCCGGGTTGGCGCTCTTGTACGCGATGGCGGCCAGCGTCGGGTTCACCGAGGTGATGTCGATCGCGGGCGCCGTGATGTACATGTCGATGTTCTGCGCATTCAGCGCGGCATTGAAGCCACGCACGCGCGCCTTGTCGGACGTCAGGCCCTTGTCATACGGATCGTCGATCACGACGAGTTCGGCACCGGTCGAGCCCGGCGTGGCAACCAGCGAGTACTTGTGGCCCGTGGCGCCGTTGATCGTTTGCTGGCCGATCACCGTTTGCGTACCGGCGACGCGCAGCTGGAACAGGTTGTTGTCCTTCGAGATGTCGAAGTACGCCGAGACGTACTTGTACGGCGCGTTCGCGACTTGCGTCGGCGCGCCGTTCTGGAACAGGTCGACATTGACGCCAACCGGAACCGTGTTGAGCAGACGCACGGCCGGCTTGGAAATGCCAAGGCGGTCGTCGATACCGTCATCCCCACCGCAAGCGGCCAACAGTGCCGTTGCCGCAACCACCAGTCCTACCGTCAGTTTGTTCTTAAAGCTTGTCATGGATTCACCTCGCCGTTGTGGAAAAGAAGGGCGCGAAGCAGCCGTGCCGGGGCAGCGGTGAGGCAGCTGAAGGAAGTCGCGCATGCCGTGATGCAACGATAGGCATGTCGGACCTCGCGGAGCAGACGCACCGCTCCGATATCCATGTCGGAGGAATCCCACAATCCGGTTACACGCCGGACACACACGATGCGTGACGATCGCCCGCGAGGCCAGGCGGGACAAGGGATGCGCGCGATGCGGAAAACATTACATCGCGCGAAAGAAGCGGAAATAGTTACACCATGACGACCTGGTTGCGGCCACTGCGCTTGGCTTGGTAGAGCCCTGTGTCGGCGGCTTCGACGATGCTGCTGAAGATGCTGTCGGCTTCCGGCACGATTACCGCGCCGCCGATGCTCACCGTCACGTAGTCGCTATTGGGCGAGCCGCTGTGCGGTATCTTCATGCCCTCGATCGCCCGCCGCACCTTCTCCGCGAGCAGGCGTGCGCCACCGGGCGAGGTCGACGGCAGGATCATCGAGAATTCCTCGCCACCGAAGCGCGCCGGCAGGTCCGCCGGACGCGTGCAGTTGTCGCGGATCACGCTGGCCACGCGGCGCAGCACTTCGTCGCCGGCCACGTGGCCGTAGGTGTCGTTGTACGCCTTGAACGCATCGACATCGAGCATCAGCAGCGCGAGCTGTGTCTGCTCGCGTTGCGCGCGGCGCCATTCCGCGCCGAGATACTCGTCGAAGTAACGCCGGTTGGACAGGCCGGTCAGGCCATCGGAGTTGGTCAGCCGCTGGAGCTCGAGGTTGGTTTCGAGCAGTTGCTGCTGGCTCTGGCGCAGCGCGCGGTAAGCCTCGTCGCGCTGGAGCAGGTTCAGGTACGAGCGCGAATGGTAGCGAATGCGCGCGATGAGCTCGATGCTGTCTGGCAGCTTCACGAGGTAGTCGTTGGCACCCGCCGCGAAGGCCGCGCTCTTCATCGTCGGCTCTTCCTTGGTGGAAAGCACGATGATCGGGATGTCCCGCGTGCCAGGGTTCTCGCGATAGCGCCGCACGAGGGTCAGGCCGTCGGTGCCGGGCATTACCAGATCCTGCAGGATCACCGTGGGCTGCGTGCGCTCGGCCACGGCCACCGCTTCCTCGGGCTGCGCGCAGTAGTGAAAATCGATATCGGACTCGCCGGCGAGCGCGCGCCGAATCGCCTCGCCGATGATGGCCTGGTCATCGACCAGTAGCACCATCGACAGGTACTCGGCATTGGCCGCCGCGTCGGCCGGTTCGTTGTGTCTGGACATGGTGTGCTTCCTGATTCTATTCTTGTCGTTGCCCTTTGGCGTGCCGCGTCAGCACGCCGGGCGTCCGCCGCAGGCCTTGATCAATCGTGGCGCGATCCTCGGCAATGGCAGGATGTCGCAGGCCGCGTCGAGCGCCGCGGCGGCCTTCGGCATGCCATAGACGGCGCTGGTCGCCTGGTCCTGCGCAATCGTCAGATAGCCACGCTCCCGCATGGCTCGCAGCCCGAGCGCGCCATCGCGGCCCATGCCCGTGAGCAGGACGCCGACCGCTTCGCCGCGCCAGTGTTCCACCACGCTCTCGAAAAATACGTCGATCGAGGGCCGGTAGAGCGAATCGGCGGGGTCCGGCGTATAGGCGAACTGCGCGCTCGCGACGAGCCGCAGATGGTCGTTGGTGCCGGCCAGCAGCACCGTGCCCGTCTGCGGCGTCTCCCCCGCGCGTGCCAGGCGTACCGGCAGCGCGCACTGCGCGTCGAGCCATTCGGCCATGCCTTGCGCGAACGCTTCATCCACGTGCTGTACGATCACCACGGCAGCCCCAAAGTTCTCGGGAATTTCCGCGAGCAGCGTGGCAAGGGCCGCGGGACCGCCCGCGCTCGCCCCGATCGCCACGAGCCGCGGGGCGGCTGGCAGCGGCGTGGCGCGCCGCACGGCGAGCGGTACCGCGCCGCGGCCCGCGAGCAGGCGGCCGATGTTCCGCAGCTTGCGCAGCAGCGGACCGGCGACGAGCTGCGCATCGGGTTCGGTCAGCGTGGGCGTGTCCACGGCGTCGATCGCGCCATGGCCCATGGCGTCGAAGACCTGCGTGGCGTTGCGGCCCAGGTCGGTGGTTACGATCACGATCGCGCAGGGTGTGGCGGCCATGATGCGGCGCGTGGCCTCCACGCCGTCCATGACCGGCATCAGCAGGTCCATGAGGATGACGTCGGGCGTGCGCGACGCCGCCATGCGGATGGCCTGCTCGCCATCGCCCGCGACCCACAGGATCTCGTGCGAGTTCTCGAGCGAGACCGCGCGGCGCAGGGCCGCGACGGCCAGCGGTGAATCGTTGACGATACCGATCTTCATGCGCGTGCCTCGCCGATCAGGTCCTGTACCGCGTCGAGCAGTGCGGTATCGTGGAAACTGCCTTTGGCCAGATAGTAATCCGCGCCGGCCTGCAGGCCGCGTTCGCGGTCCTGTTCACGGTCCTTGTACGAAACGATCATCACCGGCAGCTGCTGGAGGGCCGGCTCCGCGCGAATGCGCCCGACCAGTTCGATGCCGTCCATGCGCGGCATATCGACGTCGGTGATCACGAGGTCGAACTTCTCCGCGCGCAGCACGTTCCAGCCGTCCATGCCATCGACGGCGACGGCGACATCATAGCCGCGTCCGGCAAGCAGCTTGCGCTCGAGTTCGCGCACTGTCAGCGAATCGTCCACGACGAGCACGCGCTTGCGGCGCACCTGTCCGGCTTCCGGTCCCACCTGGCGCACCTGCGCGAGGCGGCCGTCGGACACCAGTTTCTCGACCGAGCGCAGCATGTCCTCGACGTCGAAGATCAGCACGGGGGTGCCGTCGTCCGTGAGGCTGCCGGCGGCGATGTCCTTGATCTTGCCGAGCGCCGGCGAGAGCGGCTGCACGACGAGCGTGCGTTCGCCGATCAGCCGGTCCACGGCCACGCCATAGACGCGGTCGTGCTCGCCGAGCACGACCACCGGAATCGCGGCATCTTCCTGCGGGCGTTCCGGGCGCTGCAGCAATTGCGCGGCGCTGACGAGGCCGACCGGTTTGCCGTCGTGCCGGAAGTGCTGCTGCGCTTCGACCTGCTCGATGTCTTCGCGGGCCACGCTGACGGCGCGCAGCACATGGCCGAGCGGAAACGCGTACGTTTCTCCGGCCACTTCGACGAGCAGCGCGCGGACGATGGACAGCGTGAGCGGCAGTTCGAGGTGGAAGTGCATGCCGCTGCCGGGTTGCTGCGTCACGCGCAGGCTGCCACGCACGCCGCGCACCATGTCCTGTACGGCGTCGAGGCCGACGCCGCGGCCCGATACCTCGGACACGGTCTCGCGCAGGCTGAAGCCGGGTAGCAGCAGGAACTCGAGCATCTCCGCCTGCGACAGGCGCGTGGCGGTATCGGGCTGCGCGAGGCCGCGCCGGACGATGGTCGCGCGCAGCGCGTCGAAGTCGACGCCAGCGCCATCGTCGAAGATCTCGATGACCAGGCGGCCCGCGTTATGGCGCGCGTGCAGAGAGATGCGGCCTTCTTCGGGCTTGCCCGCCGCGCGGCGGGCCTCGGGGGTCTCGATGCCGTGATCCACCGCGTTGCGCAGCAGGTGCGCGAGCGGGGCGTCGAGTTGCTCCAGTATGTCGCGATCGACCTGCGTGTGTTCGCCCGAGAGCTCGAGGTGCACCGACTTGCCGAGCGCGCGGCCGAGGTCGCGCACCATGCGTGCGTAGCCGGTGATGCCGTCGGACAGCGGACGCATGCGGCACGAGAGCGCCGTGTCGTAGAGCCGGCGGGAGAGGCGCGTGGCGCGATGATCGTACTGGTCGAGTTCGTCGGCGCGCTGGGAGAGCTGGTCGCTGGCCTCGCCGAGCATGCGGCGCAGGTCGGCGAGGGCGGCGCCCATGCGGGCGGCGCTGGCATCGGGGCTGGCCAGGAGTGCCTGCATGCTGTCGACGGCCTGCATGACGCGCATCTGCTGGCGGCGCGTCTGCTGGAGCGCCACGCCGAACGGATGCAGCCAGTGCGTCTCGACCATGGCCTCGCCGGCCATCGCGAGGACGCTGTCGAGGCGGTCGGCGTTGACGCGGAGCATGCGTTCCTGTTTGCCATGACTGTCGTCGACGAGGCCGGTGTCGTGGCGCGGGATGGGCGCGGGGGCGGCAGACGCGCTGCCGGGCGCGCCACCGGGCGCCGGCCCGCGCGTGGCACCGGGCGTGCCACTGGGCGTGCCACTGGGCGCCGAGCCGCGCGCGGATACGGGCGCTGTGACGAACGCCGAGGGCGAAGCCCCGGCCGCCGGGCCAGCAGTCGGCCCAGCAGCGGGGCCAGCAACCCGGCCCGCAACCGGCCCAGCAACCGGCCCAGCAACCGGCCCAGCAACCGGCCCAGCAACCGGCCCAGCAACCGGGCCCGCAAACGGCCCAGCAACCGAGCCAGCAACCGGCCCAGCGACCGGGCCAGCAACCGGCCCAGCGACCGGACCAGCAACCGGGCCAGCAACCGGGCCAGCAACCGGGCCAGCAACCGGGCCCGCAAACGGCCCAGCAACCGGGCCAGCAACCGGGCCAGCAACCGGCCCAGCGACCGGCCCAGCGACCGGCCCAGCGACCGGGCCAGCAACCGGCCCAGCGACCGGGCCGGTATTCGGGCCAGCGACCGGGCCGGTAATCGGGCCAGCGACCGGGCTAGCAAACGGGCCAGTAATCGGGCCAGCGACCGGGCCGGTAATCGGGCCAGCCATCGGGCCAGCCATCGGGCCAGCGATCGGGTCGGCAATCGGGCCGGCAATCGGGCCGGCGATCGGGCCGGCGACCGGGGCAGCGATCGGGGCAGCGATCGGGGCGGCGGTCGGGCCGGCGATCGGGCCGGCGATCGGGGCGGCGGTCGGGGCGGCGATCGGGTCGGCAATCGGGGCGGCGGTCGGGGCGGCGATTGGGGCGGTGATCGGGGCGGCGGTCGGACCCGCCGTCGGGGCAGCCATTGGGCCCGCGTCGGCCCGGCCCCGGCTGTCGGGATCGGCCACGGTTGCCGATGGCCCATGCGCGCTCAGTCCCGCTACACGCCCCCCCTGCACCGACGACCCCACCGTCCCATCGAGCACCGCAGACATATGCACAACAAACGCATCGATCTCCGCACGCCCATCGGTCTCCGACCAATCGACCCTGCCCCCCGGCGGCCGCCCGATGCGCTGCAGCAGGTCAGTCCCCTGCAACAACGCATCGATATGCGCGGGCGACAGCAGCAGCCCGCCCCGCTGTGCCGCCACCAGGCAGTCTTCCATGACATGCGCGACCCGCACGCCGCCATCGAGTCCCACGATGCGCGCCGCGCCCTTGAGCGAATGCGCGGCGCGCATGCACGCTTCGAGGTGATCCGCCGCCACGGGGTCGCGTTCGAGCGCGAGCACGCCGGCATTGAGGACCTCCGCCTGCGAGTCGGCCTCGAGCGCGAACAGCTCGAGCATCGACGCATCGCGTAGCTGTTCGGGATTCATGACAGGCTCCGTGCGAGGGCCTGGCGCAGCATCGCCGCGTTCAGCAGACCGACGGTGCGGCCATCGTGGTCGAACAGCGCCTCCGTATAGTGGGACGATGCGCGCGCGAGCGTCGCGGGCAATGGCAACAGCGCGTTATCGGGCACGCCGTGCACGCCGGCGACTTCATCGACGGGCAGCGCCAGTGCCTGGCGTCCCTGCCCGAGGATCAGAAAGCGGGCCCCGCGCACGGCCTGCGCGTCGCCATCGGCGCTGAAGTCGCCCGTGGCGCCGTTGACGTCGAACAGCAGCGCGAGCGACAGGCAGGGCAGCAGCGCGCCACGCACGGGCGCCACGCCGAGCAGTGCCGCATGCCGCCGATGCGGCAGCGAATGGACGCGGCTCGGCGCGGTAACTTCGCCGAGGACGACGGTCGGCAACGCCAGCCATTCGTCGCCGACACGGAACACGAGGCACGAGCGGCCACGCGCATGGGCGGTACGGTGGGCCTCGGTGGCGGCTTCCAGCTGGGCCATGTCGATGGGCGCGTCAACGGACAGCGCATCGAGCAGCGCAACGGCTGCGTTGGCATAGACGGGGCAATTGCGGCAGCGTACGTACTTGACGAGCTCGGGGCAGCTCCGGTCGCCGGTCTCGCCGATCCGGCGCCAGCAATCGTCGATGGCGCCGGCGCTTTCGTCGAGCACCAGGGGGGCGTCGATCGTACGCGCGACGAGCCCGGCGCCCGTGTCGGCACCAACGCCACTCGGCCTGGCTGCTACGTTGGCCTCGGCGGGCCCGTGGGGCGCGGAGGGCTTAGCCATGGTTCATGCGTGCATGCCGCTGGGCGCGCTGCCGCAGGCGCATGGCCCCCGGCGCGTCGCCCACGCTTTCCAGCAAGGCGGCGAGATGATAGAGCGCTTCCTCGTGGCCCGGGTCGAGGTAGACCGCCTTGCGATAGGCGGCCTGCGCATCCGACGTACGCGCGGCCGCGTCGTGCAGCACGCCGAGCAGGCACCATCCGTCGGCCGACTGGCCGTGCGCGTCCAGATAGTCGAGGCAGGCGGCCGTAGCCTCGGCCAGCTCGCCACGGTCCGCGCGCGCGGCGATGGCGGCCAGCGCGGATCGCCGTCCCGCCTCCTCGCCCTTGTTGTCGGCAACGTCTCGCGCGGCACCGTCCCTCGCTCTTTTCGCGAGCCCGTTGCCGCCAATGCCCGCGCCATCCGCGCGACCGTCTCCCTGCGCGCCCGGGCGCCGGGCCCGGACCGTCGTCCGCGCGGGCGGCGGCAAGGCCGCGCGCGGCGGCGCGTGCTGGACCGGTGGCCAAATCGCGGCGCTCGCGGCAATCGGATCCGCCGCCGGCACCGGATGAAACGCAAACGCCAGCGGCACCCCCGTGCTGCGCAGCCCTTCACGCGTCAGCAGGCTCGCCTCCGCCGGACCGACGAAGATCATGCCGTCCGCCTCCGTCAGGCGCGTCAGCGTGCGAACCGCGCGGCGCTGCGTATCGGCGTCGAAATAGATCAGCAGATTGCGGCAAAACACGAAGTGATAGGGCAGCTCGTTGGCGAGCAGCAGCGGGTCCACGAGATTGCCGCGCAGCAGTCGCACCTGCGCACGCACGCGCGAATCGATCTGGTAGCTGCCGTGCACCGCCCCGGGCGCGATCGAGAAATGCCGTTCGCGATAATCGAGCGGCCCGCTCCGGAACGCGTTGGGGCCATAAATGCCAATGCGCGCGCGCTCCAGCGAACGCGCGCTGATATCGATCGCATCCACGCGAAAGCGGTCGGCCGGAATCCCGGCGTCGAGCAGCGCCATCGCAATGGAGTACGGTTCCTCGCCCGTCGAGCACGGCACGCTGAGCACGCGTAACAGCGGCACCCCGCCCGGCCCCTCGGCCGGCAGGCCGAACACGCGCTGCGCGGCCGCGCGGGCGAGCGCCAGCAGCGCCTCGCGATGGCGGAAGAACCAGGTCTCGGGGACGATCACGGCCTCGATCAGCGCCTGAAGCTCGTTGGGCGCGGCGTGCAGCACGTTCCAGTAGGCGGCGATATCCTCCACGCCCACCGCCAGCTGACGATCGCGCACCGCGCGCGCCACCGCGCCGGCGCCGATGGTCTCGGCATCGAGCCCGATCCGCTCCTTGAGCAGCAGCGCGATATGCGTGGCGTCCGGAATGGCGTTGATCATGGATGACTCACGGCGAGATCCCGGGCGGCATTGCTCTCGGGGTACAGCAGCGCGCGCACATCGTCCGGCAGCAGCGCCGGCACGGTAATCCATTGCACGAGCCCGCGCGCGTCATGCCGCACGGGGCCAAGGTAGCGCGCCGTACCGGGATCGATGCCGCCATCGACGAACGAATCTTCCTCGCAGCGCAGCGTCTCCGTCGCGTACTCGAGCCGCAGGCCGAGCAGCTGCGCGGGACGATCGTCGCCCGCATGCGCCGGACGATAGTGGACGAGCACGGTCCGGGAACTCGTGCGCGGGACCACGGGCGTCCCGACGGCCAGCGCGGAGATATCGATGACCGGCACCGGCTTGCCATGCCGGACCATCAGTCCCGCGACCCACGCCGGCGCGCCGGGAATCTGCTTCAGCGCGGTCAGCGGCAGCACCTCGGCGATCTCGGCGGTGTCGAGCGCGTAATGATCGCTACCGATGCGGAACAGCAGGAACAATTTCATCGCGGGCGACAATGCCGCTCAGACCTTGAAGCGGGACACGCCGCTGCGCAGTTCGTTGGCCGTGAGCGTGAGCTCGTCGATCGCCTGGCTGGACTGGCGCAGCGACTCGACGGTCTGCTGCGCGGCCTCGGACAGCTGCATCAGCGCCTGGTTGATCTGCTCGGCACCGCCGGCCTGTGCCTGCATGCCTTCGTTGACCATCTGGACGCGCGGCGCCAGCGACTGGATCTGGCCGATGATCTGCGACAGCTGGTCGCCGACCTGCGTCACCTCCGACATGCCACGGCGCACTTCTTCCGAGAACTTGTCCATGCCCATCACGCCCGCGGCCACGGCCGACTGGATCTCGCGCACCATCTGCTCGATGTCGTAGGTCGCGACAGCGGTCTGGTCGGCCAGGCGCCGGATCTCGGTGGCCACGACAGAGAAGCCGCGGCCGTACTCGCCGGCCTTCTCGGCCTCGATCGCCGCGTTCAGGGAGAGCAGGTTGGTCTGGTCGGCCACGCGGGCGATGGTCGTCACCACCTGATTGATATTGCCGGCCTTCTCGTTGAGCGTGGCCAGACGGGAATTGACCGAACCGGCGGCGTCCATCACATGGTGCATGGTGGTTTCCATGCGCGACAGGCCCACCTGACCCGTACCGGCCAGCCCCGCGGTCTGCTCGGCGGCGTGCGATACCTCGCTGATCGTGCGAACGAGGTCGCGCGCGGTGGCCGAGATTTCGCGCGAGGTCGCGCCGATCTGCGTGGTCGTGGCGGCCGTCTCGGTCGCGGTGGCCTGCTGCTGCCGCGCAGTGGCGGCAATCTCGTTGACCGAGGTCGTGACCTGGATGGCCGAGCGCTGGGCCTGGCCGACCAGCCCCGTCAGTTCGCCGGACATCTGGTTGAAGCCTTCCTCGACGGCAAGGAATTCGTCGCGGCGGGCCAGCGCCATGCGCTGGCGCAGGTCGCCGCCGCGCATGGTCGCGAGCAGCGAGACGATGGTCCGCATCGGGACGGTGATCGCACGCAGCAGCAGATAGCCGCAGACGGCCGCGGCCAGCACGGCGATGGCCAGCGCCACCTCGATGCTGATCTTGGCCGCGTCCACGGCGCTGACGATGCTCGCCGCCGCCCGGTCGTTTACCGCGGTGTTGTCGTCCACGAGTTGCTGCAGCAGCTTGCGGCCATCGAACCAGAGGTCGTGGGCGGTGCCGCGCAGCGCGGCTTCGGCCGTGGCGGTGTCCTTCCACCGCAGCGGATCCATATAGGGGAGGGCGGCCTGATCGTATTTGGCCCGCACCTGCTTGAAGGCCTCGAAGCGCGCGCGGTCTTCCTCGCGCGCGATGGAAGCCTCATACATTTGTTCCAAACGATCGAAACGCTGGATCGCGTCCTTGGTCTGCGCCAGCAGCCGGCCGCGCTGGCCTTCGTCGGCGGCGGTCACGGTCTGCCACGCCAGCACGTAGATCTCGCCCCAGACGCCGCGCAGGCCGGCGCTGTAGGTCAGGCCCGGCAGCGCGTCGGTACGCATGACGGTGGTCTCGTGCTCGATCTTGCTCAGCCGGTTGTACGACACCACGGCCATCAGCGTCATGACCAGCAAAATAAAGGTAAAGCTCGCCAGGATGCGCGTTCGGATGGTCCAGTGCTTCACGATGATGCTCTTGTTATGAGATGTCATATCCCCGGCCGGCGCGTAACCATTCCGACCGGAGGGACGTTGCGGCGTAGGGTACGCGAAGCCCCAACCCATTTCAACGACGCCCGCAAGCCGCCTTGCGGCGACGTTGCGCGGTTGCGCCGCCGATTTGAGACGCTTGATTTTTCCATGGTTTTCGTCACACTTGCCAAATAGCTGAAGCGCGCACAATGTCATTCACAACAGATAGGGCAGGAATGGTGGCCAAGTCGGAGGCAAAGGCGACTGGCGCCTTGCCGCCGGCGGACCTCGATCCGCTGACCGGCGTGGTCGCCCGCCAGGCATTCTTGAAGCGGCTGGAAACGCGTCTGCAGACGGACGCGACGCCCCGTTTCGCCTTGCTGCTTGTGGGGATCGACGACTTTCGCGCGTTCAACGACATGCATGGCCACGCCGAAGGCGACCTGATTCTCCAGCACGTGGCCCGTCGTCTCAAGGATGCCTCGCCGCGCGATGCGGTGATCGGCCGCGTCGGCGGCGACGAATTCGGCGTCCTGCTGACGTCCATTTCCGACCCCACTCTGGTGCGCCACGTCAGTGCCGCGATCCAGTCGATGCTGTCCGCCCCGTATGAAATGGCCGGCCGCCGCCATCATGTGCTGGCCAGCGTCGGCGCGTGCGTGCTGCCGGCCGGCGGGGATACCGCTTCCGACGTGCTGGCCGCCTCCAGCCTGGCGCTCGCGCGCGCCAAGCACGATGGCGGCCGGACAATCCGTTTCTTCAAGCCGCAGATGCGCACGGACGTGACGACGCGCCTGTCGCTGGTCCAGGCCCTGCGCGAGGCCTATGCCCAGCGGCAGTTCGAGCTGCTGTACCAGCCCCAGGTCGATCTGCGGGACGGGCGGGTGCTCGGTGCCGAGGCGCTCATGCGCTGGCGCCATCCGACGCTCGGCCTGCTCACGCCGGCCGCGTTTATCGACGCGCTGGCCGCCAGCAGCGTCGCCAGCGACGTCGGCATGTGGCTGCTCCATACGGCCTGCGCGCAGGCGCGGGCGTGGTCGCTCCAGTTCGGCGAGGAAGCGCCGCGCGTCGCCATCAACCTGTTTGCCGCCCAGCTGGCCGAAAGCCGGCTGCTGACCGAAGTCCGGCACGTGCTGCGCGCGCTCGAGCTGCCGCCCTCGCTGCTCGAGATCGAGATTACCGAAACGATCGCGCTCCAGCAGGGGGACGACGTTTCCGACCAGCTCCAGGCGCTGCGCCGCGACGGCGTGACGCTGACCTGCGACGACTTCGGGACGGGCTACGCCTCGCTGTCGTTCCTCAAGTCGTTTCCCGTGGACCGGCTCAAGATCGACCAGTCCTTTATCCGCAACGTCGTCGATGACGGCGTGGACGCCGCGATCGTCAATTCCGTCATCACGGTCGGCAACAGCCTGGGCATCGGCGTGGTGGCCGAAGGCGTGGAGACCGCGGGCCAGCGCGACTTCCTGCTCGCGAACGGTTGCTACGAGGCGCAGGGCTACCTGTATGGCCGGCCGATGGCGCCGGATCGCCTGACCGATTTCCTGCGCAACCAGCCGCGCTGAACGTCGCGCCCCCCTCGCTTCTTCCCCGGTTGGTGCGGCGCAGCAGTAACCCTCGAATGGCGCTCCGACTGCAAGACTTGTTTCCGTGTGCGTCCGCCTGCGGGGACGCTGTCCGCCGTCGCCGCCCGGGCAGCCGCCCGCCGCCGGCCTTGGCGGGAAGGATGCCCCGCCGGCGTGCGGGCACGGGGAAATACGTGCTTACAAAGTCCTCCCGCGCCGTTGCGCGCCGCGCCCCGTTCCGCATATAGGGTGACAATACGACTGCCGCCTCCGGTGCGGACTCCCTGAACAAGACCGAAGCAATGCGCCCCTTTTCTATCTCCATCGATCCCCAGCGACCGAAGCGTCCGAAGCGTCCGAAGCTTGCGACCTCGTGGCGGCTTGCGCCCGTGGTGCTGGCCAGCGTGATCGCGGCCTCGGCCGGCGCGCAGGGTACGGCGCCGCCGGGGTACGCGCAGGGGTACGCGCAGGGGTACGGACAGGGAGGCTATGGGTACCCACCGGGGCAGGGCGGACAGGATTATGGCCAGCCCGTCGATCCCTCGGGCAATCCGCTCGGCGATCCCGGCAACGCGGCGCTGGGCGCCGACCCCTCGTCGCGGGTGGCCACGCTGACCGATGTCGGCGGCAACGTCAGCTTTGCGCCGGCGGGCTCCGACACCTGGGCGGCGACGGGGCTCAACCGCCCCGTGACCACGGGCGACCGGTTGTGGGTCGATCCCGGTGGCCGGGCGGAACTCCATGCGGGCTCGACGGCGGTGCGGCTGGCCGGGGCGACCGCGGTTTCCGTGCTCAATCTCGATGACGACACCACGCAGGTCAAGCTCACGCAGGGCACGCTGCAGTTGCGCGTGCGCGCGCTGCCGCAGGGACAGACGGTCGAGGTCGATACGCCGAACCTGGCATTCGTGCCGAGCGAGCCGGGCGACTACCGGCTGGATGTCGCGCCCGATGGCAGCACCACGACGGTCACGATGCGGCATGGCCGCGCCGTGCTCTATGGCGACAGCCGCTCCACCGAACTCGAGCGCGGCGAGCGTGTGCGGTTCGCCGGAACCGATCTGGCCGACGCCGGCGCGGGCAATCTTGCGCCGACCGATGCGTTCGACCGCTGGACCGCGGACCGCGATGCGCGCGAAGACCGGTCGGTGGCGGCGCAGTATGTCCCGCGCGACATGACCGGCTATACGGCGCTCGACGATTACGGCGACTGGCAGCAGGACGCCGACTATGGCGCGGTCTGGTTCCCGCGCGCGGTGTCGCCGGGATGGGCGCCGTATAGCGTGGGGCAGTGGGCATGGGTGGCGCCCTGGGGCTGGACGTGGGTCGATGATGCGCCATGGGGGTTTGCGCCGTCGCACTATGGGCGTTGGGCGCATGTGGGCAATCGCTGGGGATGGGTGCCGGGGCCGGCCAACGTGCGGCCCTATTATGCGCCGGCCGTGGTCGGCTTTATCGGCAGCTCGACGCAGATCCGCATCGGCGGCGGGCCCGGCGTCGCGTGGTATCCGCTGGGGCCCGGCGAACGGTACCGGCCGATCTATCGGTCGAGTCCGACGTATCTCACGCGCATCAACTATGGGGCGCGCGACTGGAACGGGCGTGGCGATCGGGATCGCTGGTTCAACCGGGGCGTGCCCGGCGCGATCACGGGCATGCCGGCGCGCGGGTTCGTCGAAGGGCGGCCGTCCGCGCCCTATCGGGCAGGCGGGCACAACGACGAGTGGCGCCGGATTCCCGGTGGCGAGGCGCATGGCGGACCCGCGATCGCCCCGGTCAAGACGAGCCTGATCGGCGGTGCGCCGGTTCGCAATCTTCCGCCGCAGGCGCGGCAGACGTTCGATCGCGAGGCCATCGCGGCGCGGGCGCCGGGGTTTGTCCGGAGCGACGACCTCGCGCGGCGGTTTGCGCGGGAAGGCGGCACGGCGGGCGCCGGTCCGGCATGGCGCGGGCCGCAGGTGCCCGATGCACGGCAGCCGGGCCGCTCGCCGCAGCCCGTGGCGTCGTATTCGGATGTGCGGGTCAGTCAGGCGGCGCAGCATCCGCGCGACCGGCAGTCGTGGCAGCAAGGGCAGCCGGGCCGACCGGGTCAGCCGCAGGGGTTCGTTTCGGCGCCCGGTGCGGCGGACAACGGCCGCACCTACTCGACGCGGCCGGATCAGATGCGAGGCCTGCCGGCCGAGGCACAGCGCCAGCAGCAGGCATTGCAGCGGCAGCAGTTCGAGCAGCAACGGCAGTTGCAGGAACAGCAGCGGCAGGGACCGGATTTCCAGCGGCAGCAGCAACAGGCATTGCAGCGGCAGCAGTTCGAGCAGCAACGGCAGTTGCAGGAGCAGCAGCGGCAGGGACCGGATTTCCAGCGGCAGCAGCAACAGGCATTGCAGCGGCAGCAGTTCGAACAGCAACGGCAGTTGCAGGAGCAGCAGCGGCAGGGATCGGACTTCCAGCGGCAGCAGCAACAGGCGTTGCAACGGCAGCAGATGGAACAGCAACGCCAGCTCGGCGAGCAGCAGGCGGCGGGCGACCGCGCGCGACAGGATCAGCAGCGGGCATTTACCCAGCAGCGGCAGCAGCAGGATGAGCAGCGGGCGGCCATGCAACGGGCCCAGATGGAGCAGCAGCGCGCGCAGGACATGCAGCGGCAGCAGCAGGACCAGCAGCGGGCGGCGATGCAACGCGCGCAGATGGATCAGCAACGGGCGCAGGACATGCAACGTCAGCAGCAGGACCAGCAAAGGGCGGCGATGCAGCGCGCGCAGCAGGAGCAGCAACGCGCGCAGGACATGCAGCGGCAGCAGCAGGATCAGCAGCGGGCGGCCATGCAGCGGGCTCAGCAGGAACAGCAACGGGCGTTCGAGCAGCAGAGGCAGCAGCAGGATCAGCAGCGGCAGGCGATGCAACGCGCGCAGCAGGAACAGCAGCGCGCGCAGATGGAGCAGCAGCGGCAACAGTCGATGCAGCGCCAGCAGATGGAACAGCAACGCCAGGCGCAGGAGCAGCAACGGCAGGCATTCGAGCAGCAGCGTCAGCAACAACAGCATCAGCAGCAGCAACAACAACAACAGCAGCAACAGCGTCAGTTCCAGCAGCAGCGCGGCCAACAGGCCCGCAACGAAGACCGTCGCTGACGGAGACGCGTGCTCAGCGCCTCGGGGCGCTGGCCAGCGGCTTGCTCCCCTCTCCGTCAGGGAGAGGGGCCGGCGGAGTCGGCACCCAGGGCACCGCGTTCACCGCGGCAAAGATCGCGAGCCCCAACACCAGCGCCGCGAAAAACGCCCCGAGCTCGCCATGCCATAGCGTCAGCGTCAAATACCCGAGCAACCCGATCACCGCCACCCGCGACACGGCCGCGATGACCGACCATCCCAGTCGCCGCGCGCCCTGCGAAGCGAAATACAACGCCAGCCCAAGCCCGAAGAGCCCATACGCGGGCGCCACCGCCCGCAGATACGCCGCGCCCATCCGGATCGCCTCCTCGTCCTGCGTGAAGAGCGAGAGCCATGCCGCCGGCCAGATCGCCGCGGCAAGGCCGATCAGCTCGCACAACCCGGCGGCGACCAACGCGCCCGTCCATGCCACCCGCCGCGCCCGCGCATGCTGCCCGGCGCCCGTGTTCATGCCGACCATCGCCACCATCCCGGCCCCGAAGCCAAAGATCAGCGGCACCAGCAGATACTCGAGCCGGATACCGAGCCCGAAGCCCGCCAGCGCATGCGGCCCGTGCATCCCGATCATCGCCGTGGCGGTGATCACGGACAGATTGATCATCAGGCTGTTCACCGCGGCATAGATGCCCACGCCGAGAATCTCGGCAAACATCGACCACCGCAGCCGATGCGCGAACGACAGCCGGATGCCGCCATATCCGCGCAGCAGCGCCACCAGCAGCACCACGAATCCCACCGCGTAATAGCAAACGAGCGCCAGCCCGGCCCCGGCGATCCCCATCGGCGGAATCGGCCCGGCGCCAAAGATCAGCACCGGCGATGCCACCACGAGGACCAGCACGCCACCGGTGACCACGGCAGCGGGTAGCAGCATGTTTCCGGTGCCGCGCAGAATGCTCGCGAACGCATTGAGCAGCCAGAGGAAGGTGGTGCCCAGAAACACCGCGTTGGAGTAGGTGACCGCCGCCGCCAGCGTGCTGTCGCGCCCGCCCAGCGCCCGATAGATATAGGGCCCGAGTCCCAGCATCGCCACGCTCAGCACCACGCCGAACACGATCCCGATCACCGTCGCATGGAGGGCAAGCGCCTCGGCCTCCGCGTGCCGCCCGGCACCCAGCGCCCGGGCGATGGCCGAGGAAATCGCGCCGCCGACCGCGCCGGCGGACAGCATCTGCATGGCCATGACCAGCGGCACGACCAGCGCCGCCCCGGCCAGCGCGGGCACGCCCAGTTGACCGACGTAATAACTCTCGAGGAAGTTCGCGGCCGCCTGTGCGAGCATGACGACGATATTGGGCGCCGCCAGCCGCAACAGCGTCGGCAGGATCGGATCGTTGAGCAGACGCTTTGCCCGCGCGGTCTGGCGGGGCGCGGCGGTGGCCGGGGCGGCGGCGGGTGATGGCTCAGTCATGCTGCGTATCGGAATGCGATTCCGTGTGGGAAACACCGAAACACGGTGCGAATGCGCGAGATTCTATAGTGGCGCCTGAAATCCTGCTTGGTGCGGTTGCAGGATGGATTGCAGTGCAGTACATTGTTCCGCAATACAAAGACAATTCGGAGACCCGACATGCCCGAGGCAAACCATGCGAAACCCGCGGTGAGCGCCCAGTTCTGTTTCGATTTCGGCAGTCCCAATGCCTATCTGTCGCACAAGGTGCTCCCCCGCATCGCGGCGCGCACGGGCGTTCCGTTCGAGTACGTGCCGGTGCTGCTCGGCGGTCTGTTCCGCCTGACCGGCAACCGTTCGCCCGCGGAAGCGTTCGCGGGCATCAAGAACAAGCAGGAGTACGGCCGGCTGGAAGTCCGCCGCTTTGTTGCGCGCCACGGGCTCGATGCCTACCGCCCGAATCCGCATTTCCCCGTCAATACGCTGCAACTGATGCGCGGCGCGGTGGCCACGCGCATTGACGACAAGTCGGATGGGACCTTCGCGCGCTATGTGGACGCGATCTTCAAGGCGATGTGGGAAGACGGGAAGAAGATGGACGACCCCGCGATCTTCGCGGCCACGCTCGGCGAAGCCGGCTTCGATCCCGAGGCCTTTGTCGCGCGTATCGGTCAGGCCGACGTCAAGCAGACGCTGATCGACAACACGCAGGCCGCGTTCGACCGCGGCGCGTTTGGCTCGCCGACATTCTTCGTCAATGACGAGATGTGGTTCGGCAAGGATGCGCTGCCCGCGGTCGAAGAAGAGATCTTGCGTGTGAAGGGCTGACGCTTACTGTTTCCGCGCCTGCCAGAACACCACGCGTCGCTGCAACGCGCGCACGATCTCCGCACCCGTGAGTCCCGTGACCGCGAGCAGAATCACGCCCGCGAACATCGTGGCCAGACTCATGCTGACCGAGGACGAGGCGATCAGATAGCCAAGCCCCTTCTGCGCGGACAGGAACTCGCCCACCACCGCGCCGATCAATGCGAGCGACACGCCGATCTGCAACCCGGCAAAGATATCGCCGAGCGCGGCCGGCAGTTTCACGTGCCATAGCAGGAACCATCGCGACGCGCTGAACGCGCGGCACGCTTCGAGCAGTTCCGGATCGGTGCGCCGGATACCGTTGACCGTGTTCACGAACAGCGGAAAGAAGCAGACCAGCGCGACGAGCACGATCTTCGACGCGGCCCCGAAGCCGAACCAGACCAGGATGATCGGTCCGAGCGCGACCTTCGGCGTGGCCTGCAGGCCGACCAGCACCGGGTAGACGAAGCGTTCGAACGTCTCCGACTCGGCGAGCAACGCCCCGAGCGCGATGGCCAGTGCACAGCCGATGGCATAGCCGCTGAACGTATTGACGAGCGTGGCCCAGATATGCGGCCACAGGCTGCCGCTGGCGAAGCCCGCCGACAGCGCGTCGAAGACGGCCGATGGCGGCGGCAGCAGGTAGTCGGGAATCTGCCAGATGCGTACGGCCAGATGCCAGACGAGGAGCAGTACGCCGAGGCTGATCAGCGGGTAGAGCGGTGCCGGCAGCAGTCTAGATCGGCGAGGCATTGAAGTGTCTCCGCAGGTGTTGGGTCAGCGCCGTGAACGCGGGCGTATCGAAGGTATCGAGCGTCCGCGGGCGGGGCAGGTCGATCTGCAGCGATTCCACGATGCGCCCCGGACGCGGCGACATCACGAGCACACGGTCGGCGAGGAATACCGCTTCCGGAATGCTGTGCGTGATGAACAGCACGGACTTGCGCTGCACACTCCAGATTTCCTGCAATGCGAACGTCAGCGTCTCTCGCGAGAGCGCATCGAGCGCGGCGAACGGTTCGTCCATCAGCAGGAGGTCCGGATCGGGCAGCAGCATGCGCGCAATGCCCACGCGCTGTTGCATGCCGCCCGATAGCTCGAACGGGTATGCCTTGGCGAACTGCGCAAGCCCCACGAGTTCGAGCAGTTCGTCGGCACGGCGCCCGGCGGCGCGCAGATCGAGCCGCTGCGTGCGCGCGGGCAACAGCACGTTGTCGCGTACGGTCTTCCACGGCAGCAGGTTCGGCTTCTGGAACACCACGCCCGCGCGGCGGCTCGGTCCCTCGATGGGTTTGCCGTGCAGGTGGAGCGTGCCCGTGCTGGCCGGCATCAGGCCCGCCGCCAGCCGCAGCAGCGTGGACTTGCCGCAGCCCGACGGACCGAGCAGTGCCACGAATTCCCCGTCGCCGATTGCGAGGTCGATGTCCTTGAGCGCTTCGGTTTCGCCGCTGCGGGTGGGGTAGGTCAGGCCGACGTGCCGCGCGTCGAGCGCGGGAGACGCAATGGGCGACATGACAGGCAACGCCGCGGTCATGCCTGTTTGCCCGTTGTCACGGCATCCGCGAGGAATGCCAGCACCGCTTCCCACGACTGCGCGCTCGCCCGAGCATTCGCTTCCGCCGTACCGCCGCCATCGAGCAGCAGGCCCGCCACCGGATGGGGCTTGGCAATCAGCGTCGCCGGCAGTTGCGGCACCCCGATCGCATGCCCCGCGCCCGTGCCGACCACATGCTTCACGGGCCAGCGCGCGCCGTGCTCGCGCAGCGTGCGTTCCACCTGCTCGCTATACAGCGTGGACGGCCAGAAACCGTCGTCGGTGCCGGAGATCAGCAGCACCGGCCCACGAATCTGTTCGACCGGAATCCGCGCGGCCGCGACGAAGTCCGCGTTCCGCAATACCGTGTGGAACGCGGCCGCCTGCCGGACCGGCTGCCCCGGCGCGGCGGGCGCGTCGAATGCCGACCAGTCGGCATCGGGATTGCCGCGCCAGACATTGGGCAACGGCTCGCCGCGCCAGGTCCATGCCGTGGCGTCGCGCGGCGCACCGGGCTTGCCCGCGCGCAACGTGCCGTTGACGACGGCGCTCGGCACATAGGCGATGACGGCCGAGACGAGTTCCGGAAAGCGCGCGCCCAGCAGCAGCACGAGCTCGCCGCCGCGCGAGACGCCCGATACCGCGACGAAGCCATTGGCCGGCTTCAGCGTCGCGTGCATCCATTGCAGCGCGCTTTCGAAATACTCGAGCGGGGTGTCGTCGATATGGTCGGGACGTCCCGGTGCCTTGAAATATCCGAGCGCAAGCGCCGTGTAACCGCGCGCCGCGTAGAGGGCCGCGCGCTGCTCGTGCATGCCGCCGCCGGACCCCGCCAGCACGAGCACGGCCGGATGCGGGCCGTCGCCCGCCGGCGTATAGAGCGTGCCGGTCAGGCCCGCCTCGCGGACCGGGCGCAGTGCGACGCCCAGCCCCAGAAAGCGCAGCGTGTACGTGGCCGATGCCCGCGCGCCGTGCTCGCCCGTGGCGGACAGCACGATCTCCAGCGGGTTCACGTCCTCGCTCAGTTGAGGGCGTACGGGCGCCTGCGTGCGCTGCATGGCCCAGACCGGGGCGGTGGCATCCGCGATGCGCCAGTCTCCGGCGATCGGAATGACGCGCGCGATATCGATATCGCCATCGGCATCGGCGATGAACTCGGCATGGCTCTGCCATGCGCTGCCATCGGGATGCGCGAGCGTGGCGTCCAGTGCCACGCGCTCGCCCGCGCGAAAGCCGCGCACGACGATCTCGCGGGGCACATCGACGAGGGCGTCGGCGGGCGTGACCGAAAGCACGGGCGTGCCGGTGGCCAGTTCGTGGATCGTTCCGCTCATTGCGCCGCCTTTGCCCGGCGCAGCAATGCCGCGCGATCGAAGTCGGTGAACGCGGGCACGAACTCGTTGCTGAAGATCTTCTGCAGCGGGACATCCGCGCTCGGATACTCGCCGGCCTTGGCCATGGCATCGATGCCGCGCTGGATGGCGGCCAGGTCGTACTGCCCCGGCACACGCGCGGCGCCGGCGGGCGTATGCAGGACGCGCTTGAGGCGGCGGCTCAGCAGTTCGGTGGCCTCGGCGAGATTCTTCGCTTCATCGCCGGCGGGCCTGGCCTCGGGGTTGTGCTTCCAGAAGGCCTTGACGCAGAACGTCGGGTTCGCCTCGCACACGAGTTGCGCCTGCGTATAGGCGCGGCCGAAGCGCCGTACGAGATCGGGCTGGTCGCGCAGCGTGTCCACGTGGGCGATAAAGCCATTGCCGGCGGTTTCCTGGAATACCGGCGGATAGGCGATGCGGCGGATCTTCACGCCCGAGAACTCGAGCTGGTCGTCCCAGCTGCTGTTGAAGTTGAGCGCATCCACCTTGTGCGTGCGCAGGGCCTGGAAGCCCGCGCCCAGCGCGCCGACGGCCACGTACTCCACGTTCTTGCCGGGTTCGAGGCCCGCCGTGCGCAGCGCCGCGCGGCCGCCGGGAATCGTGCCCCATGTGAGCGCGCCCACGCCGATCTGCTTGCCCTTGAGGTCGGCAAGCGTCTTGATGGGCGAGTCCGCCAGCACCGCGAACTCCATCGTGTTGCCGGGCACGCCGTTGTAGAAGTAGCGCAGAGGCAGCGGATCCTTGCCCGAGAAATAGCTGGCGATCACGGGTTCGGAGGTCGGATAGCCGAACGTCACGCGCTTGCCTGCCACCTGCGGCAGCAGCGCGCCCGCGCCCTGGAACACGATGGTCTTGACGCTGAGGTTGGCCTCCTTGAACAGTCCGAGCTCCTCGGCGGCCGCGTAAGGCGCGCCGTCGTGCACGGCGGGCGGAATGGCCAGCGCGACGGTCACCTCGTCGAGCGCGAACGCGGGTGCCGCGCACGCGGCAAGAAGAGAGAAGGCCACGGCGCGAGCCGCCGGGTGCTGGAAAGACATCGGAATACTCCTGCGGTTAATGATGGGCGTGCTCGCCGCCAAGGCGCTGCAAGGCATCCTCGGTCAGTGCGCGCCGGTCGATCTTCTGCGTGGCCGCGAGCGGCAGCGCATCCACGAACCAGATGCGTCGCGGATGCTCGTAGGCGGCCAGCTGGGTCAGCGAGAACGCCTTGAGTTCGTCTTCGCTGGGGACGGCATGGCCCGGGCGCGGCACGACGAATGCCACGGGCTTGGTGCCCTTGATGTCGTCCGGCACCGGCACCACGCTGGCCTGCTGCACGGCCGGATGACGCTCGAGCGCTTTCTCGATTTCGCCGGGATACAGGTTCTCGCCACCGCTCACGAACATGTCGTCGCGGCGGCCGACGAACGTGTAGAACCCGTTGGCATCGCGACGGAACACATCGCCGGTCACGTAATAGCCGTCGGGCGTGAATGGCGACAGCTCGGGACGCTGGTGGTAGCCGAGCATCAGGCCCGGACTCTTCAGTTCGAGCACGCCTTCCTCCGCGGCCTGGCCTTGCGCGTCGACCAGCCGCATCTGCACGGCCGGATGCGCGGCACCGACCGATTGGGTGGGCGTGGGCAGGCCGTCGGGGTGCGGACCGAACACGACCGGACCGCCTTCGGTTGTGCCGAACGCGTTGATCACGCGCGCATTGGGCAGCAGCTTGTGAATCTGTTCGAGCAGGCTGGGGCTCACGGGCGCGGAGCCCATGCGTACCACGCGCACGCTGCCGAGGTCCGTCTGCGCGAGCAGTTCGCGCTCGCGCAGCATCATCGCGATCATCGGCGGCACGGCCGTGAGCCATGTGCAGCGATAGCGGGCGATCGCGCGGATATACGCGGCCGCCTGGAACTGCGGCAGCAATACGGCCGGCGCGTGGCTCGCGAGCGTCAGCAGGATGAGCGCGAGCGCATTCATGTGGTACAGCGGGGCGGCAATCAGTACGCGCTCGTCGGCCAGCGGTGTGGCCGCCTGGCGTGTGCGTACGACCCAGCGATGGGACGCATGGCTCAGCAGGACACCCTTGGGACGTCCCGTGGAGCCGGACGTATAGAGAATGAGCGCAAGATCCCGCTCGCCGGGCTCGAATGCCTCGAATGGCTCGGCATTCGGCTGCGCGACGGCCAGGGCGGCGAACGCCGCCGAGCCGAACACGAGGTGCGGCAGGGCGGCCGGCACCTGTGGCGCGCGCGCGGCGTCGCACAGCACGAGGCGCGCGCCGCTGTCGGCCAGGATGTACTCGACGATCGTGGCCGGCAGCTTGAAGTTGACGGGCACCGCCACGAGCCCCGCACGGACGATGCCGAGCAGCGAGACGACGTAATCCACCGCGTTCACGCCGAGCAGCGCCACGCGATCGCCGGGCACGAGCCCGCGCGCGAGCAGCCCGCGCGCCATGGCATCGGCACGCGTGTCGATCTCGCCGAAGCTATGCTCGGTGGCATGGCCTTCCAGATCGAGGCCCACGATCGCGGTGGCGGCACGGTCGGCACCTCGATCGATGATCCGACCGAGGTTTCGACTGACGTTCGGGCTGGAATCAGGGATGAAACTCGAGCGCTCGTCCATGATCGTATCCGTGTCCGGTCAGGCGGCAGGCGTCGAATAGACGCCGCGGCCGCTGGCCACGAGCCGTCCTTCGGCGTCGAACACGCTCGCCTCCGCGACGGAGACCTGGCGGCCGGTCTTGATGACCTTGCCGACGACCTTGAGGTCGCCGCGCGCGGCACGGTGGTAGTCCACGCGCAGGTCGATCGTCGGCACGCCCTTGCCGGTGTGCGAGACGAGCGCCCAGTCCGCGCCGAGGTCCACCAGCGCGGCAAGAATGCCGCCATGGATATAGCCGCCCTCGACGTTGACGACCCATTCGTCGCGGAACTTCGCGGTGATGGTGATCTCGCCGTCGGCGACGTTCTGGACTTCGAGGCCCAGCCATTGGTGATAGGGGCCGCGCAGCAGGCGTGCCTGCACGTCGGCGGCGGTCGGAAGGGTGGTGTTTTCGGACATGATCGGGGGTATGGGAAGTAAGAGGGAATCAGGCGTGACGCTCAGGGCGTGACAATCACCTTGCCGAGCACGGCGCGATCGCGAATCAGCGCGAGGCCGTCGGCGGCACCGGTCAGCGGTACCACGCTGTCGATGACCGGATCGAGCTTGCCTTCGGCCACCAGCGCGAGCAGCGCCTTGAGGTTGTCGTCGTAGAAGCTGTTCGAGCCCTTGATGTTCAGCTCGAAGCTCCATACGTAGCGCAGATCTTCCTTCGGGTCGTGCCCCGCGGTGGCGCCGCACACGAGCAGCGTGCCGCCGCGCTTGAGGCTCTTGATCGACGGCAGCCACGTGTCGCCGCCCGTGAAGTTCACCACGACATCGACGCCGCCGTCGAAGTTGCGGCGCTGCGGCTTGCCGTAGCGCTCGATGACCCATTTGCCGAAATCGACTTCGCGGTAGTTGACGACATGGTCCGCGCCGATCGCCTTGAGCTTTTCGCCTTTCTCGTCGCTGCCGGCCGCGGCAATGACTTCCGCACCGAGCATCTTCGCCAGCAGCACCGTCGCCGTGCCGACACCACCGCTCGCGCCGAGCACGAGCACCTTGTCGCCGGCCTTGACCGTGTTGTGCGTGATCAGCATGCGATGCGCGGTGCCGTAAGCCACCGGCAGCGCGGCGGCCTGCTCGAACGTCACGTTCTCGGGCAGCGCGATCAGCTGTTTGGCATCGACCCGCGCGTACTCGGCCATGCCGCCGTCGACCATCTCGCCCATCAGGCCCACGCCGGGCTTCAGCGGATTGACGAGCACGCGATCGCCGATCTTCCAGCCGGACACGCCCTCACCGATCTCGGTGATCGTGCCGGCGAGGTCCAGCCCGATCACGACGGGCAGCGGCACCTTGATGCCGGGCATGCCCTGAACGGTGAATACGTCGTGATAGTTGAACGAGGACGCGCCGACGCGGATCACGACGTGACCTTCGCCTGCCGTGGGAACGGGCTTGTCGCTGACGACGCGAAGTTGATCGAGGGTACCGTGCGCATCGAGAACGAGCGCCTGCATGGTTTGGCTCACGGGATGTTCCTTGCTTGGGGGAAGAAAAAAGGGGGGCGAATCTAACCAATTACTTGAGCGTCTTCGACTGCTCGTACGGACCGCGCGCGAACAGGTCGTCCTTGAGTTCGCCCTTGACCAGACCGGACTCGACGAACACCGCATGCTGGCGGCGCAGCGTATCGATATCGGTCGGCTCGAAGGCCACGCGGTTCATGTCGTTCCAGTGGCTCACGTAGACTTTGGCGTCGTCGGCGGGCAGGTTGGCCTTCTTCTGAAGGATCTGCACCACTTCGTCGCGGTTGGCGTTGCCCCATGCGAGGGTGTCGCGCAGCGCGGCGATCACGCGTGCCACCGTCTCCGGCTGCTTGTCGATGAGCTCCGTGCGCACGGCGCCCACGCCGATATACGGCACCGCATCGGACTTCGTGAGCTTCTTCCATTCGTCGGCAAACGTGCTGAGCTTGCGCACGGGCAGTTCGCTGCCGAGCTGTGCCACGGTCACGGACCGCAGCGCGGCCGCGTCCACCTGCTTCTGCACGAGGAACTGCGCAAGGCGCGACTCGTTGCCGCCGATCAGCGAGAACTCGCTGCTTTTGATCTGATAGTTGCCCGCGAGCACGGCGCTCGCGATCACGGCCACCGACGAGCCGGCCGGCGACATGCCGATCTTCTTGCCCTTGAACTCGGCGATCGACTGGATCGGCGAGTCCTTCGGCACGACGAACTGCACGTCGGCGGGCTGCGTGGCCGCGAAGATGCGGATGGGCACGCCCGAGGCGGCGGTGCCGAACACGCCAGCCACCGGGGCACCGAACGCGAGGTCGATCGAGCCGGCCGCCAGCGCGCGCAGCGGGGCGTTCACGTCGGGAAAGTGCACGAACTCGGCCTTGATGCCGCGCTTGGCCAGGAAGTCCTTCGCTTCCAGCACGGAGCCGTAGCCCAGGCTCACGCCGCTGGTCCAGTAGCCGATCTTCACGGTGTCGGCGGCGCTTGCGGCGGCCGAGAACAGCGACAGCGCGGCAAAGGTGGCAGTAAATAGCTTGCGCATGATGGTCATCCTTGAACTTGAAGCAGAGAAGAGGTGTTGCGTGACGGGGCGGCGGACTTGCCGGATGCACCGGCCGGTGCCTTCCAGCGGAACAGCCAGCGTTCGGCGGGCTTGAGCACGCCGCCTTCGAGCAGCAGCATCAGGCCGACCAGCAGCACGGTCCACGCGAAGACCTGATCCGTCTGCACGAGGTCCGCGGCCTGGCGCAGCCGGTAACCGATGCCGCTGGAGGAACCGATGGTTTCCGCCACCAGCGAGACGCGCCAGCCGAAACCGAAGGCGAGCCGCGCGCCGGCGAAGAAGTGCGGCAGGATCGTGGGCCCGTAGATCTTGCGCAGGATCTGCAGCCGCGACATGCGGAAGCTCCGCGCCAGATCCACGTACTGCGCATCGACGGTCTTCGCGCCTTCCCACACGTTCGTGAGAATCAGCGGCATGGCGGTCATGAACACGACGAAGATGGTGGTCGCGTCCGAGATGCCGAACCAGATGATCGCGAAGATCGCCCAGATGGCCGACGACACGGTATTGAAGACGGTGAGGATGGGCTCGAAGAAGCGCGCGAGCATCCGGCTGCCGCCGAGCGCGAGCCCGAGTCCCGTGCCGATGACGGTGGCGATCAGGAAGCCCGTCAGCACGCGGCGGAACGTGGCGCCCACATCGGCCGCGAACGTATCGCTGTGCCACAGCGCGACCAGTGCGTCGGCAACCTTGGCCGGGCCCGGCAGCACGAACGACGGCACGTGCGACGCGCCCCACCACCACAGCCCAAGCACGGCGCCGACCAACAGCAGACGTTGCGCGACGAGTTGGAGCGCGCGGTTCTGGATCACGTTAGACATGGCGGCGGCTCCTTACGCGGCGGCCCGCAGCACGCGGACCTGTTCGGCGACGACCGGTGCCGTCGGAATACGGGGCCGCACGAGTGTCGCGAGATCGACGACGTCGGCGACACGCCCCGGGCGCGCGGCCAGGCGCACCACGCGGTCCGCGAGCACCACGGCCTCTTCCATATCGTGCGTGACGAAAACGACTGTCATGCGCTTGTGGTTGGGATTGCCGGCCTGAATGCGCAGCAACTCTTCATGCATCTGGCTGCGCGTATGCGGGTCGAGCTTCGAGAACGGCTCGTCCATCAGCAGCACGTCCGGCTGCACGGCGAGGCTGCGCGCCAGGGCCACGCGGCTGCGCATGCCGCCCGACAGTTCGTGCGGCCATGCGTCGGCGCGGCCATGCAGGCCCACGAGCGCGAGCATCTCGTCGGCGATGCGGTCGCGTTCGCCGCGCAGCATCGGCGAGGCTTCGAGCCCGAACGTCACGTTGTCGCGCACCGTGCGCCAGGGCAGGAGACGGTCTTCCTGAAACATGTACGCGATGCGGCGCCAGTCCCTGACCTGCGTCGACGGCACGCCTTCCACCAGCAACTGGCCCGCATCGGGCGCGACGAGGCCCGACAGGATATTCAGCAGCGTGCTCTTGCCGCAGCCCGACGGGCCGACCAGCGCGAGGACTTCGCCGGCGTTCACGGTCAGGTCGATGTCGTCGAGGATCGTGGTTGCGCCGAAGCGCTTGGTGATGCCCGTGGCAACCAGAACGGGGGGGCTCATCGCACACCTCCGGCCACGACGAGCGGCAGATACGTCCCCGCCTGCGACAGACTTGCGTAGACCTTTTCCATCGTCTGCGTGCGGAACGTCTCGATATGGCGGCGCGCGATCGTTTCCGCCGCGCGTTCGTCGCGATCCTCGAATGCCTTGATCATCGAGTTGTGGTCGTGACGGATCTCCGGCTTCACGCGCTGCACGTTGAAGCCGAGCGCGACCAGCCGCGACATCTCGTCCATCAGGCCCGACAGCGTGCGCAGCAGGCGCTCGTTGCCGGTGGCTTCGGCGATGGCGAGGTGGAACGCCTTGTTCGCATCCATGAAGACGTCGATGCGATGCGGCAGCGGACCGATGTGTTCGACGCGGCAGGCCGCTTCGAGCCGATGCAGCAGCTGCGTGTCGACGCGATTGACCGCCAGCCGCGCCGCCATCGGCTCGAGCTGCACGCGCAGCGCGAAGACTTCCTCGACGTCCTTCAGCGTGATGGGCGCTACCTGATAGCCCTTGCGTGGCCGCGCAAACACGAGGCGCTCGTGCGCGAGCCGGGTCAGCGCGATGCGGCAGCTGTTCTTGCCGAAGCCATACGTCGCCATCAGCTCGCCCTCGGTCACCATGGACCCGGGGACGAGTCGGCACGTGAGGATGTCGCGACGAATCGCGGTGTAGGCCGCAAGACCGAGGCTGACGCTATCGGCGTCAGTCTCGCGGGATGGCGCGTGGAATTGTGGTTCGCTCATGGGTTCATTGACTCCTGTGAGCCGCTCACAGAGCTATGCAGTGACTCTCAATCAGAGAGGCAAAGCTTAAGACCGTGAACGCTGTGACCAAACGAAGCGTTTCTCAGAAGCACATGTAATGCCTGATCGTTGTGGGCTGCTCACCATTGCCGTGTGGCCGGGCGAGTTGTCTGCATGAGGCGGAGCGTCTGCCCTCAGGCCCCGCGCCAGCTCGAGGGTGGCGGACCCCCCGCATCGGGAGGGGATATGTCTGGTCTGTGAGCGGGCCAGCGTGGCGCGAGCGGGCACGATGCCGCGATCGGGCGTGCACCAGTGCCGGGAGGGCATCGCACGGAATGGTGCTGGGCTGCTCAGTGGGTTGTGCATGAATGAGGGCAGCGACCGCACCTCAAAAAAGTCGCTTGACAATATATCGTGTGCGATATAAATTTCGCTCCATGCCCAGTGACCAACGGAAACCCACGATGAAACGGCCCGAATCGAATGCCCTGGCGCTCGACGCGCAGCTGTGTTTCGCCGTCTATTCCACGGCGCTGAGCTTCAACAAGGTGTATCGCAAGCTGTTGCGCGAGCTGGACGTGACCTATCCCCAGTATCTGGTGCTGCTGGTGTTGTGGGAGAAGGAAGGCGTCAATGTCTCCGAGATCTGCGAACGCCTCGCGCTGGAGACCACCACGCTGACGCCGTTGCTCAAGCGGCTCGAGGCGCAGGGTCTGGTCAGGCGGACACGATCGGCGGCCGACGAGCGGCAGGTCATCGTCACGCTGACGAAGCAGGGCGAGGCGTTGCGCGAGAAGGCCGAGCGCATTCCCGCATGCGTGGCGGAAGCCACGGGGCTGAATGCGGCGGAGATTCGCGAGATGCGGACCCGGATGCTGAACCTGCGGGGCAGCCTCGGCGATTACACGTGAAGCGAGTTTTTTTGACCTTAAATATCGCACGCGATATAAATACGTACGATCTTAATCGGAGCCCATCATGTCTGCAAAGAACGAGAAGAACGAAGCCGTAGCCGTACCCGCCCGCCGCTCCCTGCTGCTCGGCAGCGCCCTCGGCGCCGCTGGCGCACTGCTGGCCACGCAGGCGGTTGCCGCCAGCGCGGCAGGCCAGCCGGGTGCCGGCGCATCGCCGGCCGGTGCGAACGCCGGTGGCAGCTTCATCACCACGAAGGACGGCGTGCAGCTCTACTACAAGGACTGGGGCACGGGCCAGCCGGTCGTGTTCAGCCACGGCTGGCCGCTGTCTTCGGACAGCTGGGAATCGCAGATGATGGCCGTTGCCAACAACGGCTTCCGCGCGGTGGCGCATGACCGCCGCGGCCACGGCCGTTCGAGCCAGCCGTGGAACGGCAACGACATGGACCACTACGCGGACGACCTCGCGACCGTCATCGAGACGCTGGACCTGCGCAATGTGATTCTGGTGGGCTTTTCCACCGGTGGCGGCGAGGTGGCACGCTATATCGGCCGGCACGGTACGTCGCGCGTGGCCAAGGTCGTGCTGGTCTCGGCCGTGCCGCCGCTGATGCTCAAGACGCCGGCCAACCCCGGTGGATTGCCGCTGGAAGTGTTCGACGGCATTCGCAATGGGCAACTGGCCAATCGTTCGCAGCTGTATCGCGATATTCCGTCGGGTCCGTTCTATGGCTTCAACCGTCCGGGCGCGAAGGTGTCGCAGGGCCTCGTCGAATGGTGGTGGGCGCAGGGCATGCAGGGCGGACACAAGAACACGTACGACTCGATCAAGGCCTTCTCGGAAACCGATTTCACCGAGGACCTGAAGAAGATCGATCGTCCGACGCTCGTGATTCATGGCGACGACGACCAGATCGTGCCGATCGATGCGGCGGGCCGCGCCTCGCACAAGCTCGTGAAGAACTCGAAGCTGATCGTCTATCCCGGTGCGCCGCACGGTCTGACCGACACGCACAAGGAACGCTTCAACAACGACCTGCTCGCGTTCATCAAGAGCTGAGCGGCAGGGTTTTGCGCCAGTCCTTTGCGCTAGTCCTTCGGGCTAGTGGACGGCAGCGACCGCGCGCCTTCGCCGAGCGGTCGCTGCATCAATACGGTATCGAGCCAGCCGCCGAACTTGAAGCCGACGTTCGCGAGCGTGCCGACATATTCGAAGCCGTGGCGCGCATGGAGCGCGCGCGAGCCCGCGTTCGCGCTATTGCCGATCACGGCGATCATCTGCCGCCATGGTCCCTGCTCGCAGCGCGCGATCAGCGCGGCCATCAACGCATTGCCGATGCCGCGTCCCGCGAGCCCATCGGCCACATACACCGAATCTTCCACCGTGAACCGGTACGCCGGGCGCGGCCGATAGGGCGTGGCGTAGGCATAGCCCACCACCCGGCCGCCGAGTTCGGCGGCCAGATAGGGCAGGCCGTGGCCGAGGACGCCCGCGCGCCGCGCGCGCATGTCGTCCAGCGTCGGCGGCACTTCCTCGAAGCTCGATTTGCCATGGAGGACGTGATGGGCGTAGATGGCCTGGATCGCGGCCATATCGTCGTCGGTGGCGTCGCGTACCTGCACCGTGGTGTGGATGGCGGGATCTAGGGAGGAAGCAGCGGTGGACATGATGGTCGTGGGTCAGGCGTTGCCGCATCTTGCCTCATTCGTTACCATAAATGAAGCTTCATCCTTTGATGCAATGTATAAGCGATTGTTTGAGATCGTCCGATATCGCGCAGCCGCCATGAAATCTCCGACCCCCGGTCTCAACCTCAATTACCTGCGCACGTTCGTGTCCGTCGTCGAACTCGGCAGCTTCTCCGCCGCGGCGCAGCGCCTCGACCTCACGCAGCCCGCCGTGAGCCAGCAGATCCGCCAGCTCGAGCGCAGTCTCGGCACGACGCTGCTCGAGCGTGTGGGGCGGCAGGCGCGCGCGACGGCCGCCGGTGCCGAGTTGCTGGCCCACGCGGGGACGATCGATTCGGCCGTGGAGGCCGCGGTGGAGGCCGTGACGCGCCGCAGCGGCGTGGCGGCGGGGCCGGTGCGCATCGGCACCGGCGCTACCGCATGCATCTTTCTGCTGCCGCCGTTGCTGAAGGATCTGCGGCAGCGGCATCCGGACCTCGAGATCGCCGTGACGGTGGGCAATACGGCGGACATCGTCAAGGCCGTGGAAGACAATCTGCTCGATATCGCGCTCGTGACGCTGCCCGTAACGGGCCGCAGCCTCCATATCACGCCGGTCATGGAAGACGAGTTCCTGCTGATCGCGCCGGCGGGCATGGCGCTGCCGGCCCGGATCACGGCCGCCGCGCTGGCCACGCGGCCCGTGCTGCTGTTCGAAGGCGGCAATACGCGCCGCATCGCCGATACGTGGATCGCGCGCGGTGGCGCGAGCATTCGTCCCGTGATGTCGCTGGGCAGCGTGGAGGCGATCAAGGCCCTGGTCGCGGCAGGGTTGGGCTGCGCGATCCTGCCGGGAATGGCCGTGCGGCAACCGCCCAGCGATGTGGTCGTGCGGCCGCTGTCGCCGCGCCTGCACCGGGGGCTCGCCGTGGTGATCCGGCGCGACAAGCGGCTGCATGCGGGACTGGCGGAGGTGTATCGCGCGCTGAAAGGCCTGCGTTGAAGGTGGCGCGCGGCAGGCATCGCGGTTTTGTTGGACAATAGTGCCTTCCCCGCAAGGGAAATATGACGATAGAGGCCGGCACGCGGACCCGAGCATGCAGTCCACGGCACGCGCTTCACGTCACGGAGACGTTTTCGCGATCTCTCTCTCCTCGCCCTCATGGTAGTGACTCCAGACCAGACAAACGACACAGACTCGAACGCCCCCGCCACCCCGGCCGATACGCCTGACCGCGCCACCTCCCGCAAGGCGCTGCTCGCGCTCGGCGTCGGCGGCTTTGCGATCGGTACCGGCGAATTCGTCATCATGGGCCTGCTGCCCGATGCCGCGCGCGATCTCTCGATTTCCATTCCCGAGGCCGGGCATCTGATCAGCGCCTACGCGCTCGGCGTCGTGATCGGCGCGCCACTGCTCGCGGTGCTCGGCGCGCGATGGCCGCGGCGCAATCTGCTGCTCGCGCTGATGACCGTCTTCGCGATCGGCAATTTCGCGAGCGCGGTGGTGCCCGATTACGGCGCGATGCTCGTTGCGCGGCTGCTGACGGGGTTTCCGCATGGCACGTATTTCGGCGTGGCGGCTCTCGTCGCCGCGAGCCTCGTGCCGCGGCATGCGCGCGCGCAGGCGGTCGGGCTCGTGATGCTGGGGCTGACCACGGCCACGCTGATCGGCGTGCCGATTGCCGCGGCCATCGGCCAATGGCTCGGCTGGCGCTCCGCGTTCGCGCTCGTGGGCGCCATCGGTGTGCTGACGGTGGTGCTCGTATGGCGCTGGGTCCCGTTCGTGGCCGGTGACCGCCTGGCAAGCCCGTTGCGCGAACTGTCGGCGCTGGCGCGCAAGCAGGTCTGGCTGACGCTCGGTATCGGCGCCATCGGCTTTGGCGGCATGTTCGCGGTGTTCAGCTACATCAAGCCGACCATGCTCGAAGTGGCGCATATGTCGGTGGACAGCATCCCGTTCGTGCTTGCGCTGTTCGGTGTCGGCATGGTCGGCGGCAACCTGATCGGCTCGCGGCTCGCGGACAAGGCGCTGATGCCCACGATCGGCGGGCTGCTGGCCTGGTCCGCGGTAGTGCTCGGCCTGTTCGTCTATACCGCGCCGCATCCATGGCTGGCGTCGGCCAACGTGCTGCTCATCGGCACCATCGTCGCCATCGGGCCGGCGTTACAGATCCGCCTGATGGACGTGGCCGGCGAAGCCCAGACCCTCGCCGCGGCACTCAACCACTCCGCCTTCAACATGGCGAACGCCCTCGGCGCGTGGCTCGGCGGCGTGACGATCAGCGCGGGGTATGGATGGACGTCGACGGGCTGGGTCGGCCTTGTGCTGGCCATTGGCGGGCTGATGGTCTACGCGGTCTCGCTGTCTTCGTCGCGGCGCGTCATGGCCATACAGGCCTGACGCGTCTGTCGATTTCCGTATATCGACATGACATCTTGATCGTTCGCGGCGGTACGGAGGTCGGCTAGTCTGACGGGACTATGCCTCAGTCCGATCGCGCCGACCGTATCATCCATTGGGTCCTGAACAGTCTCGAACTCGAGACCACGCTGTTCCACATGGGTCAGTATTGCGGCAGCTGGCGCGCGTCCGTGGCGGGGCGAGCACGCGCGGGGTATCACCTCGTGCTGCATGGCGAATGCTGGCTGCATGTGCCCGACCGCGAGCCGCCATTGCGGCTGGCGCCCGGCGATGCGGTGTTCTTCCTGCGCGATGTGCCGCATCATCTGGGCCCGTCGGAGCAGGCCGAGGCGTGCCGGCCCGAGGCGGCGATGCAGCCGCTCGACCGCGCGCAGGCCGGGTCCACCGGCCTGGCCTGCGGGTTCTTCGACTTCCGTCCGGGCCTTGCCGAGGCGCTGCTGGCGCCATTCCCCGATTACCTCGTGCTGCGTGCCGACGATCCGTCGGTGCGGGGCACGCGCGCGCTGTTCGACCTCATCGTTGCCGAGGCGGAATCGGGCAGGGGGCAGGCCGGCGCCGAGCCGTCGCCGCTGATCGCGCGGCTCGTGGAGCTGCTCTTCTTCTACGTGGTACGCGAGCTTGCCGCGCGCGAGGATGTGGCGCGCGGGCTCTGGCCGATGCTGCGCAGCGCGGAGTTCTCGTCGCTTGTGCTCGAGCTCATCCGGCATCCCGAAGCGCGCTGGTCCGTGGAGACGATGGCCGAGCGCGTCCACATGTCGCGCGCGACGTTCTGCAAGCGGTTTGCCGCGGTGTGCGGCGAGACGCCGGCCGCGTTCCTGTTGCTGCTGCGCATGAAGATCGCCGCGCGATTGCTCGACGATCGCCGCAGTGTGGCGCAGGTGGCGGAGCGCGTGGGCTACGGTTCGGAGGCCGCGTTCGCGAAGGCGTTCCGCAAGACCACGGGCGCATGGCCCGGTGCGTGGCGCCGGCGTACGAACGTCGACGCCCCCGATGGCGCGTCCGTCGCGCAGGCCGCCTGAGCGCATTGTCTCCATACATCGCCCATACATAAGGCCAGACGAAACAGCACGATTTCCATACGTTTGCACATGGCAGGACGCGCGATCATCGACCACACTCGGGTCATGTTCAATCGCTGATGGATATGCCATGAGTCGCCTCCCCCTGCAGACTTTGGAATCGGCCCCCGAAGCAAGCCGGCCGTTCATCGAACGCGCCATCGCCAACAACGGCTATCTGCCGAACCTGATCGCCGCGCTGTCCAACGCGCCCGTGGCGCTGGAAACGTACCTGACGGTCTCGGGTATCAATGCGCGCAGTTCCCTCACGCTGGCCGAACGCGAAGTGGTGCAGATCACCGCCGCCGCGACGCATGGTTGCGGTTTCTGCGTGGCCGGGCACACCGCCGTCGCGCTGAAGAAGGCGAACCTGCCGCAGGCGGAAGTGGACGCGCTGCGTGCGCAGGCACCGGTGGACGACGTACGTTTGAACGCTGTGGCAGACTTCACCCGCGCGGTCATTCGCGACCGTGGCGCGGTGCCCGATGCCGATCTGCAAGCCTTCTATCGAGCCGGTTACAACGACCAGCAGGCGCTGGAAGTCGTGCTCGGCGTGAGCCTGGCCACGCTCTGCAATTTCGGCAACAACCTCGCGCAGTCGCCGCTGAACAGCCAGCTCGAGCCGTATCGCTGGACGCCGCCCAACGCCTGACAGAACTCCGCCATGACGCTTTCTCCGGAACTCGCAAGCTGGCTCGATACCCACGCGGAAGCATTGGACTGCGGCCGCAATGCGCCGTCCGACCTGCTGGGCACGCTCGCGCGTGCCGGCCTGTTCCGCGTCGGCGTGCCGTCCGCACACGGGGGCAGCGGTGGCACGACCACCGACGCCGTGCTCGCCATCGCCGCCACGGCCGCGCATTCGCAGACCGCGGGTTTCGTGTTCTGGGCCCAGCGCGTCTTTATCGAATACCTGCTGCAATCGCCCAACCGGGCATTGGCCGCGCGCTGGCTGCCCACGTTGCTCGATGGCACGTTCGCGGGCGCGACGGGGCTGTCCAACGCCATGAAGTACCTCGGCGGTATCGAGGCCTTGCAGACGCAACTGGTTCCCGCGCCGGCGGGCTGGACGGCCAATGGCGTGGTGCCGTGGGCCACGAACCTGATACCGGGCAACTTCGCCGTGGCGGTGGCCGCGGACGATGCGGGCACCGGACGCCCGGGCGTCTACGCGATTCCGCACGATGCGCCCGGTGTGAGCCGCAGCGAGGACCTCGACCTCGTCGGCCTGCGCGGCAGCAGCACCGCATCGCTGCGCTTTACCGACGCCGCGCTCGCGCGTGACTACCTGCTGCACGATGACGCGCACGACTATCTGCCGCGCGTGCGTCCTGCCTTTCTCGGCATGCAATGCGGGATGTCGATCGGCCTCGCGCAACGCTGCATCGCCGGTGCGCGTGAACGCGCCGAAGCCGGACGCTCGGTGCTCGGCGACGAGCTCGATGCGCTGGCCGTGACGCTCGACGAGCAGACGCGCCTGCTGGGCGAGGGCATCGAAGCCGGCACGTTCGTCACCGCGCCGCGCGCATTGTTCTCGCTGCGCATCGGCCTCGTCGATTCGGCCACCGCGGCCGCGCAGCTGGAAGTGCAGGCTCGCGGTGGCGCTGGCTACATGAACGGCCGCGATGGCGGGCTGGCACGCCGCTGGCGCGAAGCGTCGTTCCTGCCGATCGTCACGCCGAGCCTCGTGCAACTGCGCACGGCGCTCGCGGAGGCCAGCCAGCGGAAAGCCGCATGAGCGGGACGGACGCGGCGCCCATCGCACCGCCCATGGCACAACCCATTGCACCGCTCTTGCGGACCGACGCGGTCTCGCTGTCCTACGCGGGGCGCGATATCTTCGCCGGCATCGACCTCGCGCTGCACGCGGGCGAGATCGTCTCGATCATCGGTCCGAGCGGCGCGGGCAAATCGAGCCTGCTGCGGGTTCTCGCGGGCCTGCAGGCGGGATCGTCGGGCCACGTGCGCATGGGCGATGCCGCGCTGACGGGGCCGCATCCCGATATCGCGGTGGCGTTCCAGGATGCGTGCCTGCTGCCGTGGCTGTCGGTCGAGCACAATGCGGCCTTCGGTCTCGACTTCCGCCGCCAGCCCGCCACCACGCGCAAGGAGCGTCACGAGCGCGTCGCGCGCATGCTCGACGCGGTAGGCCTGTCGCATGCGAAGCACCTGTTTCCCGCGCAGATCTCGGGCGGCATGGCGCAACGCGTGGCGCTCGCGCGCTGCATGGCCCGTCAGCCGCGCGTGCTGCTGCTCGACGAGCCGTTCGGCGCGCTCGACGAGATCACGCGCGCGGACATGCAGACGCTGCTGCGCGATATCGTCCGCATCCATCGCCCCGCCACGCTGCTTATCACGCACGATCTCGACGAGGCATTGCTGCTGTCGGACCGCATCATCCTGCTTGGCGCCCATGCGGGCGAACCGGCCCGTATCGCCCACACATGGCACGTCACGCTGCCGCATCCGCGCGAGGCGCAGGTCGAAGCCATGGGCGCGCTGCGCGTGGACCTCGTGCGCAGGCTGCGCGAGCTCGTGCAAACCGGCGGCCCCCGCGCCGTGACATCACCGTCTTCCATCCATCCGAACGAGGGAAATCATGTGCCAGGTACCAATGTCCCGGCGTGAGTGGCTGAAGCTGTCGGCGCTGTTCACGGCCGGCGGCGCGCTGCCTTTGCTCAACGCACTCGAAGCGCGCGCCGCGGCAGAGCCCGACGCGCCGGTACGTATCGGCTATCTGCCGATCACCGATGCCACACCGCTGCTGGTGGCACACAACAACGGCTACTTCGATCAGGAAGGCGTGCGCGCGGAAAAGCCCACGCTGCTGCGCAGCTGGGCCCAGCTCGTGGAAGCGTTTATCTCGGGGCAGGTCAATGTCGTGCACCTGCTGTCGCCGATGACGGTATGGGCGCGCTTCGGCAGTCAGGTGCCGGCCAAGGTCGTGGCCTGGAATCATGTGGGCGGCTCGGGCCTCACGGTGGCGCCGCAGGTCAATTCGCTGCGCGATCTCGGCGGCAAGACCGTGGCGATTCCGTTCTGGTACTCGATCCACAATGTCGTCCTGCAGACGATGCTCAAGCAGGACGGCCTGACGCCGGTGTCGCGCAAGACGGGCGCCATCGCCGCCAACGAGGTCAACCTGACCGTGATGGCGCCTTCGGACATGCCGCCCGCGCTGGCGTCGCGGCAGATCGAGGGGTATATCGTCGCCGAGCCGTTCAACGCCGCGGCGGAGACGCTCAAGATCGGCAAGATCCTCCGCTTTACGGGCGACGTCTGGCGCAACCACGCGTGCTGCGTGGTGTTCATGCACCAGAACGACCTCGACAAGCGGCCCGAGTGGTCGCAGAAGGTCGTGAACGCCATTGTCAAGGCGCAACGCTGGACGCAGGACAACCGCGCGGAAGCGGCTTCGCTGCTGTCGAAAGAGGGCGCCAACCGCTACACGCCGCATTCGCTGGAGGCGTTGCGCAAGGTGCTGGCGCCTGATCCGTCGGATCATGGCCGCTACCTCGCCAGCGGCGCCATCAAGCACGCGAACTGGAACGAGAAGCGCATCGACTTCCAGCCTTATCCGTATCCGAGCTACACGGAGGAACTCGTGCGCCGGCTCAAGGGCACGATGATCGAGGGCAACAGTGCGTTCCTCGCGTCGCTGGACCCGCAGCGTGCCGCGCGCGAGCTCGTCGATGACCGCTTCGTCCGCCGCAGCATCGAATCGGTGGGCGGTCTCAAGTCGTTCGGCGTCTCCGAGTCGTTCACGCGGCAGGAGGAGATTGCCGCATGAGGATGCTCGCATGACCGCGGCAACGCTCCGGCCCAGCCTGTGGTCGCGCACGGCGCATGCGCGGCTTGGCCTCGGTGGCCTCGCCGCGCTGATCATCGCGTGGTGGCTGGCCACGCGCGGCGCCGACGGCCTGGCCGCGCGCTTTGCGCCGGTGCCCACGTTCGAGAGCGTCTGGGCGCTGCTCCATCAGCCCGACTTCCTCGTGCATATCTGGGTGAGCCTGCGGCGCGTGCTCATCGGCCTTGCGCTCGCGCTTGCGGCGGGCGTGCCGCTCGGCCTGCTGATCGGCGCCGCGCGTCATGCGGATGCCGCGCTGTCGCCGGCCTTCCAGTTCCTGCGCATGATCTCGCCGCTGTCGTGGATGCCGCTCGTGGTGATGGTGCTGGGCGTCGGCGACCGCCCCGTGCTGTTTCTGGTCGCGTTTGCCGGTGTCTGGCCGATCTTGCTGGCCACGGCGGCCGGTGTGCGGCAGCTCGATGCGCGATGGCTGATGCTCGCGCGCAGCCTCGCCGCCACGCGCGCGGAAACGCTGTGGCGCGTGATCCTGCCTGGCGTGCTCGGCAACGTGCTGACGGGGCTGCGTCTGGCCATCGGCATCGTATGGATCGTGCTCGTGCCCGCCGAGATGCTGGGCGTGAATGCGGGGCTCGGGTACTTCATTCTCGACACGCGCGACCGGCTCGCCTATTCGGAACTGCTGGCCACGGTGCTCGTGATCGGTGGGCTCGGGTTTGCGCTCGATAGCGCGGCACGCCGCCTGCACAAGTGGTGGGTTCCCGGCTGAGCGGGCGCAGACGGCCGACATATCGATAGACGAAACCGTTCGTTGTGCGGCATATGGCCGCACGTGATACTGAATGCTGCCCATCATTCAGGAATCACGTCGATGTCCGAAGCTCACTCCACGCAGCCCACCCGCCGCGTCGCCCTCAGGCAACTCGCATCGCTCGCGCTCGCGGGCTCCGCCGGTTCGTTGCTGGCCGCGTGCTCGCGCGGCGATGGCGGCGACGGTGGCAAGGCCGCCGCCGCGAAGACCCCGGAAGCGCCCGCCGTCATCGGCAAGGCCGGCGAGAAGGTCGAGTTCCGCTATCCGGACAATCCGACGTTCGACCTCGTCTATCTGGCAGACCAGCTCGGCTACTTCGAGGGCACGAATACGCGGCCCAGGTACATCGGCAAGGTCGCCGCGCCGCAGATCATTCCGCTGACGGGCACCGGCGAGATCGACTTCGGCTCGCGCATGGTGCCGCTCGTGATCTCGGCCGTGGCCAGCGGTTCCGATATCAAGGTGGTGGCGGCCGGCAACAAGACGCTGCAGGACGCGCCGCATATGAAGTACTTCGTGCGCAAGGACTCCGGCATTCGCGCGCCGAAGGATCTCGAAGGCAAGACCATCGGCATCAACAGCTTTGGCGCCTGCGCGGAATTCGTGACCAAGACCTTCCTGCGCCAGAAGGGCGTCGATGTCACCAAGATCAACTTCGTCGTGATTCCCGACGATCAGGCCGAGCAGACGCTTGCCACCGGCAACACCGACCTTGCGATCATCCACGCGCCGTTCTCGGGCCGCGCCGACCATGCGGACAAGCTCGTGCGCCTGTGGAGCGACTTCGACCTCGACGGCGGGCTGGGCGGCATGCAGCCGTACAGCGCGCACGGCAAGTTCATTCGCGAGCATCCGGAGTCGGTGAAAGACGTCGTGACCGCGCTGGCCAAAGCCGCGAACTGGGTCAATGCCCATCCCGAGGATGCGCGCCAGCTCGTGTCCAAGCGCATCAACCTGCAACTCGAGTTCGTCGATCGCTATGCATATGTCGACAATCTCGTGGTGACGGAGCCGCCGATCCAGTATTACATCGACGTGCTGGAAGCGGAGGGCAAGCTGGCCAAGGGCAAGGTCGCGGCCAGGGATATCTATACCAACGCGTTCAATCCGTACGCACAGTCACCCGCCAAGGCATGACCGATCCGCGCCATCACAAGATCGTCGCGCGCGACGTGCGCATGGACTATGCGGTGCGCAACGATGCGGGCCGCACCGAAGCGCTCACCGTGTTGCGCGATTTCGACCTCGATATCCGCGAGGGCGAGTTCATCTCGATCCTCGGGCCGTCCGGCTGCGGCAAGTCCACGTTCCTGAGCATCCTTGCGGGGCTCACCGATCGCACGGGCGGCACGATCAGCGTCGATGGCCAGCCGCTGCGCGGTATCCATCCCGCGCAGGGCGTGGTGTTCCAGGGATATGCGCTGTTTCCGTGGCGCACCGTGCTCGCGAATATCGAGGTCGGTCTCGAGATTCGCGGGGTGGCGCGTGCGGAACGCCGCCGCATTGCGGGGGAGTATCTCGATCTCGTCGGCCTGACCGGGTTCGGCGAGCGCTTTCCGCACGAGATTTCGGGTGGCATGAAGCAGCGCGTGGCCATTGCGCGCTCGCTTGCGTACAAGCCCGAGGTACTGCTGATGGACGAACCGTTTGCCGCGCTCGACGCGCAGACGCGCGAGATCCTGCAGGGCGAACTGCTGCGTATCTGGGAGCAGACGCGCAAGACCATCGTGTTCATCACGCACAGCCTCGACGAGGCCATCTTTCTGTCGGACCGTATTGCGGTGATGACGCGGCGGCCCGGCACGATCAAGGAGATCATCGACGTGCCGTTGCCCCGGCCGCGTGCCGCCGAGGTGCGCAACTCCGAGGCGTTCGTGCGGCTGCGGCAGCAGGTGTGGGAGATTCTCAAGGACGAGGTGCAACTGGGCAGTCCGGCCAGTGTGCCGCGTCCGCTCGGGGCTACGGCCAATCCGGCCGAGCGCGGCAATGCGGCGCCGGCCATTGCAAAGGTGTCGTCATGAGCAGCACGATCGAATCGTCCGCGGCAGCGGAAGCGGTTGGCGTTTCCCGCGACAGGAAGACCGTTGCGCGCGCCGCGGCACCGGTGACGCTGAAGCAGGCGGGCGCCTCCGCGCTGGGCGATCGCGCGCTCGGCCTGCTCGGCATCGTCGGCTTTCTCGCGCTATGGGAGCTCGTGCCGCGGCTGGGCATCGTCAGCGAGGCCTATCTGAGTCCGCCGTCGCAGATTATCGTGACCATCTGGCAGCTGATTGGCAGCGGCGAGCTCTGGAAGCATCTGGCGGCCAGCTTGCAGCGCTCGCTGTGGGGGCTGTTGACGGCCATCGGGCTTGGCGTGACGCTCGGGCTGCTGATGGGGTGGTTCAAGCGCTTCGAAGCCATCGTCGATCCGATTCTGCAGCTGTTCCGGCAGACTTCGGCGTTTGCGTTGTTTCCGGTGTTTATCCTGTTCCTCGGCATCGGCGAGACGTCGAAGGTGGCGATCATTTTCTGGGCGTCGTTCTGGCCGGTGCTGCTGAGCACGATCAGCGGCGTGCGGCAGGTGGACCGGCTGCTGATCGATTCCGCCCGCTCGATGGGCGCGTCGCAGTGGTTCGTGTTCACCAAGGTCGTGCTGCCGGCGGCGTCGCCGTCGATCTTCACCGGCATTCGCCTCGCGGGCACGTATTGCATTACCGCACTCGTCGCAGCCGAGATGATCGGCGCGCATTCGGGCCTCGGGTTCCTGACGCTGAACTCGCAGGAGGTGTTCCAGATTCCGACGATGTATGCGGGCATTCTGCTGCTGGCGTTGCTGGGGCTCGCGCTGAACTACGTGCTCGCGCTGATCGAACGGCGGCTGACGCGCTGGCGCCGGGGGCTGACGCTCAATGGCTGATGCATCGATTGGCTGGCCGCCATCGCGACACCCGGGGCCCGATTCGCACGGCGATGCATTCGCCAACGCCCGCGCGCGCTCGCGCCGCCTGGCGGTCGGCACGGTGTTCGCCATCGCGCTGGCGGCCGCGGCCGCACTGCTGTGGCATGGCGCCCGCGCACCGGCGGGTCCGCTCCTCGAGGCTGTCCTTGCCAAAGGCGAACTCGTGGTCAGCGTGCGCGAGTATGCGCGGCCCGCGCCTCCGGGGCAGCCATCCCCACCCGAACCCGACGCGTTCGACGTCGCAGCGGCCCGCTATCTGGCCGACCGCCTGCACGTGAACCTGCGCATCGTCACGGGATGGCAGGCAGGCACTGCCGATCTCGATCTGGCCAGCGCGCGTGCGGTCCGCGCCAACGCCGTGGCGACCCCCTACACAGGCGGCACCGGCGCGCTGGTCGTGCTGCGCGGCAGCGCGTACGCGCGCGCCGGGGACCTTGCGCAACGCGAGGTCTGCGTGCCGCAGGGGAGTCCCTACCTCTCGACGCTGTCCCAGCGCACGAACGCCGTGCCGCGCCTCTATCCCTCGGCCATCCGCGCGGTCGCGGGCTTTATGGCCGGCGAATGTCAGGCACTGGCGGACGACGAGGTCGTCATCGCGCGGCTGCTGAGCCTGCCCGAATGGCGCTTCTACCGCCGCCTGAGCGACAAGGTGCCCGCCGACGAGGGCAACCCCGAGGTGACGATGCGCGCCGACGACCGCGCGTCCGCCGCATGGCTCGACCGCGCGGTACGCGACTGGCGCAGCGGCGGCGCGCTGACCCACGCGCGCGAACGCCGCGCCGGCGACATCGCGTTCGAGGTCACGCAGTTGCAGGACGGTCTGGTGTGCCATTCGTGAGGGCGGGCTTCCGGAACAGCATGCCCTCCGAAATGGCATCGCCGGGCGTCACGCCCCGACCCCACGGCACATCCCACCCCGGGGCCGCCGCGGCGCCGAGCAGCGACTGCAATTCCCGCATCTTGCCCGGCATCACGGGCGCGAGCAGGTTGGAGACGGCGTAGAGCCCTTCCAGCAACGTATGCAGGACCGTATCGAGACGCGCCGCGGCGCCCGCATCCCTGGCTAGCGTCCACGGCGCGCTGCGCGCCACGTACCCGTTGAGTTGCGTCACGAACTCCATGACGTGCTCCACCGCGCGCCCGACCTTCATCTCATCGACGAGCGCCAGCACGATGGCCGGCAGTTCGACAGCACGCGCGGCAATCGCCTGTTCCGCGGCGTCGTGCCGGTGGGGCGCGGGTATCGTGCCCCCGCGGTACTTCGTCACCATCGCCAGCGTGCGCGACGCGAGGTTGCCGAGGTCGTCCGCCAGATCGCGCGTCAGCCGCTGCGCGATCACGGCGTTGCTGATGATGCCGTCGAGGCCGAAGCTGACCTCGCGAATCAGCGCATAGCGCAACGCATCGACGCCGTAGGTATCGGCGGCCTCGAGTGGATCGACGCCGTTCCCCAGCGACTTGCTCATCTTGCGGCCATCGGCGCCGAGCAGATGCCCCGATACGTGCAGGCGCCGATAGGGCGCGATGCCCAGCGCATGGGTCATGCTCAGCCAGAACAGCGTATGCGTGCGCAGAATGTCCTTGCCGATCACGTGCCGCGCCGATGGCCAGTAATCGGCAAAGGCCTGTCCATCGGGGTAGCCGAGCGGTGAGACATAGCTGAGCAGCGCGTCGAACCAGACATAGGTGACATGTCCCTTGTCCCACGGAATGGGGATGCCCCAGTCGAGCCGCGACACCGGCCGGGAGATGCTGAGATCGCCGATGGGTGCCTCCAGCAGGTTCAACACCTCGTTGCGGTACTGGGCCGGCTGGATGAGGTCGGGCGTGTCCCGCAGCAGATCGCGCATCCATGCGCGATGCGACTCCATGCGGAAAAAGTAGTTGGGCTCGCGCCGCAGCACCGGGGGTTCCCTGTCTTCGGGCAGCTTGCCATCCACGAGTTCCTTGTCCGTGACAAAGCGCTCCTGCCCCACCGAGTAGAGCCCTTCGTACTCCGCCAGATAGATCTCGCCCGCCTCGTACAGCCGGGCCAGACAGTCGGAGACGACGCGCGCATGCGCGGGCGCGGTCGTGCGGACGAACACATCCGGTTCCACAGCCAGGCGCCGCCACGCGTCCTGGAACGTACGCGCATGGCGCTCCGCGAACGCGGCCGGCGCTTCATTGGCCCGCATGGCGGCCTTTGCAATCTTCTCGCCATGCTCGTCGGCGCCCGTGACCAGCATCACCTGCCGCCCCGCCGCGCGCAGATAGCGCGCCATGATGTCCGCATGCACGCTCGCATAGGCATGGCCGAGATGCGGCCGGTCGTTGACGTAGTAGATGGGCGTCGTGATGTATCGATATGTCATTGCCGCTCCAATAAAAAAAGGGACGCCGTGGCGTCCCTTTTCTGAAAGCAAAAGCCCTCACCGCCCGGGGGGATAACCTTCCGGGGGCATGCGCATCGAATGAACGAGGGCCTGGATTGCGCTAACCAGCATGGCGAGTGTTGGGCAAGATATTCGAAATCGGATGACCGATGCTGCCAGCAAACGGTCCGGGTGTAAAGCGTGGCAACGACCTAGGCCGCCAGCGCCCACTCCGCGGCGTGCACCGCGTGCAGCCGCGTGGTATCGAACAACGGCATGCCTTCCACATGCCGCGGCTCGACCAGCAGCGAGATCTCGGTGCAGCCGAGGATGATGGCTTCCGCACCGTCGTTCCTCAAGCGCTCGATCACGGACAGGTAGGTGTCGCGCGACGCGTCGCGGATTTCGCCGAGGCACAGTTCCTCGTAGATGATGCGATGGACCGCTTCGCGATCTTCCGCCTGCGGCGTCACGACCCGCAAGCCATGCGCTTCTTCCAGCCGCGATCGATAGAAGGCCTGCTCCATCGTGAAGCGCGTGCCCAGCAGGCCGATACGGGACAGCCCGGCAGCCCGGATGGCGCGCGCGGTCGGATCGGCGATATGCAGCAGCGGCACATCGACCGCAGCTTCGATCTGCGCGGCCACCTTGTGCATGGTGTTCGTGCAGAGCACGAGCGCGTCCGCGCCGGCCCGCTCGAGCCGGCGGCCGGCATCGGCCACGAGCTCGCCCGCCTCGTCCCATCGCCCGGCATGCTGCAATTGTTCGATCTCGTGGAAGTCCACGCTATAGAGCACGATGCGTGCCGAATGCAGGCCGCCCAGATGCTGTTTGACGGTTTCGTTGATCTGCCGGTAATAGGGGATGGTGGATTCCCAGCTCATTCCGCCGATGAGGCCCAGTGTTTTCATCCGTTCCAGTGACAAGTTCGGGGTAAGCCGCATGGTATGCCGAATCGGCGGGCGCGGTGTCGTGGTATCGACCTAGGCAGCGGCCTTTTCCCGCAGAAACGCAATCAGCGTGGTCACCGCCCGCGTCTGGTAGCGCGTCGGCAGATACAGCAGATACATGGTCGTCCGCAGAAATGCCAGATCCTTCGGCGGCAGCGGCAATCGCAGCAGCGTACCCGCCTCGATATCGCGCGCGACCATATAGCGGGGCAGCAGGCCGACCCCGAGCCCCTGCAGGATCGCATCGCGCAGAAAGAAGAAATTCGCCGACGTCAGGCGAGGGTGGATCTGCGGCTGCCCGCCGGCGGTCCCGGGCCGTCCGGCCGCCAGCAGCTTCTGCCCCGTGAGCTCCGACGTAATCAGCGGCAGATCGCCGAACTCGTCGAGCGTGCGGGGCATGCCGCTCTCGCGCGCCAGCGCCGGTGTGGCGCAGGCCACGTACTCCACGTCGCCCAGGCTATGCGCGACCGCATGCGTCGGTGCCTCGCCCATCACGCGTACCGAAAAGTCCACCGCCCCCTTGATCAGGTCCTCGATATCGTTGTCGAAGATCACGTTGAGCGTGATGGCCGGATACAGGGCCATGAACTCCATGAACCAGGCGGCCATCGTGTGCTGCCCGAATCCGCTCGGCACGCTCAGCCGCACCGTGCCGCTGAGCCGTTTGCCCAGGCTCTGCACCGATTCCTGCGCGGCCATCAGCTGATGGCGGATGGCGCGTCCATGCTCGTACAGCTGCCAGCCGAGCTCGGTCGGCTCCAGCTGCCGCGTGCTGCGCCGAAGCAGTTCGGCGCCCAGCTGCCGCTCGAACTGGTTGAGCCGCTTGCTGACATTGGCCCGGCTCATGCCGAGCTGACTCGCGGCCCGGCTCAGGTTGCCGGCATCGATGATGTCCACGAGCAGAGACAGCGCGGTCTGGTCCATTGTCAACTCTGAGTTGTCGTATATGGTGAATTTACGTAGCAATTGTCAAACATAAAGAACATATACACAATCGCTGCTGAACAAGACAACCGGACCGCCACCTGGATCCGCGTGGGTTCGGGGAGACAATCTGCAATGCAATCACCAGGCAACGAACAATCGACGGCCGTGCTGCCCCTCGCGGGGGTACGCGTCCTGGACCTCTCGCGCGTGCTCGCGGGACCGATGTGCGCGATGGCGCTAGCCGACCTCGGCGCGGACGTCATCAAGGTCGAGCATCCCGCGCGCGGTGACGATACCCGCGACTGGGGCATCCGCATCGGCACGCGCAATACCTCGTATTTCAACAGCGCCAACCGCAACAAGCGGTCCGTCACCATCGACCTGCAGAACGAACAGGGCGTGGCGCTCGTGCGCCGGCTCGTCGCCCAGAGCGACGTCGTGATCCAGAACTTCAAGGTGGGCGGTGCCGAGAAACTCGGCCTTGGCTACGAACAGCTCAGCGAGATCAACCCGCGCATCGTGTATTGCTCGATCTCGGGCTACTCGCGCGCGTCGCCGGAAGCCGAGCGTCCCGGCTACGACCTCGTCGTGCAGGGCGAGTCCGGCGTGATGGCGACCAATGGCGAAGCGGGGCAGGGCCCGCTGAAGTTCGGCGTGGCCGCGGTGGACATGTTCACGGGCATGTATTCGGCGCAGGCGATTCTCGCCGCGCTGTTCGCGCGGCAGGCCACGGGCCGTGGCCGCCACGTGCAGATGGCGCTCTACGACTGCGGCCTGATGATTCCGTCCTACTACGGCATGGAAGCGATGCTGCGCGATGCCGAGCCGCCGAAGTTCGGCAATGCGCATCCGTCGATCGTGCCCTACGGCGTGTTCGAGGCGGCCGACGGCCCGCTCGTGATCACCGTCGGCAACAACGGGCAGTTCCAGCGCTTCTGCCGCGAAGTGATCGGCCGTCCGGAATGGGCCGAGGACGAGCGCTTTGCCACGAATACCGCGCGCTCCGCCAATCGCGACGTGCTGCTGCCCGAACTCCGCGCGGTACTGCGCGGCTTCTCGCGCGTGGACCTGCTGGCGCGCCTGAATGCCGCCAACATCCCCTGCGGCGAAGTGCTCGGCATGCTCGAGGCGCTGCAATCGGAACGCACCGCGCAGGCGGGGCTGCTGCACCGGTTCGAAGACAGCGAAGCGGGCCCGCAGGCCGTGCTGGCCCCGCCGTACGCCATGGATGGCGCGCGCATGCCCGTGCGCATGCCCCCGCCGCATATGGGCGAACACACGCAGTCCGTATTCAGCGAGCTGCTGCAGCTCGACGACGATGCCATCGCGGCGCTGCGCGCCGACGGCGTCATTTGACCAGAACAGCGACGATCGACAAGCAACAAGCAAGGAGACAAGACCATGAAGACCACCACCACCGACACGATGACCAACGCGCAGCGCCGCCACTGGCTCAAGGCCGGCGCGGCTGCCGCGATGGCGGCAGTGATGCCCGCCGCGTTCGCCAAGGCCGGCTGGCCGGACAAGTACATCAAGATGGTGGTGGCGTTCCCCGCCGGCGGTCCGACCGATACCGCCGCGCGCATCCTTGCGCAGAAGCTGTCGGAGCGTCTTGGCCAGCAGGTCGTCATCGAGAACAAGCCCGGCGCGTCGGGCTCGATCGGTACGGCGGGCTTTATCAAGAGCGCGGCCGACGGCTACAACCTGTCGATGTTCGGCATGCCCGCGCTGCTCGCGCCGCTGATGTACAAGAACAACGCATACGACGTGAAGAAGGACTTCCTGTCGGTGGCCACCGTGTATGTGCTGCCGATGGCGATCGTGATCAATCCGGCGGTGGTGCCCAAGGTGGAAACGCTGCCCGACCTGATCCGCTTTGCGAAGGCCAGCAAGACGCCGCTGAACTACACGAGCTCGGGCACCGGCAGCTTTGGCCACCTGGCCATGGAGCAGTTGAAGGACCTCGGCGGCTTCGACATGCAGCATGTGCCGTACAAGGGTAGCGCACCGGCCGTGTCGGACCTGCTCGGCGGCCAGATCGGCGTGATGTTCGCCGACGTGGTGGCCGCGCTGCCGCATATCCGCGCGGGCAAGCTGAAGGCCATCGCCCTGAGCTCGCCGAACGCGAAAGTACTGCTGCCGGGCGTGAAGACCGTGTCGGAACAGGGTTTCGCCAACTTCGACTTCGACTCGTGGGGCGGCCTCATCGTGCCGCTGGACACGCCGCAGTCCATCGTGGAGCGTCTGACCAGCGAGACGCGCGACATCGTGACCACCGACAAGGAGCTTCAGCAGAAGCTCGTGACGGCGGGCGCCATCGCGTCGTTCCAGGACGGCAAGCAGATGCAGGCGCGCCTGAACAAGGACTACGACCGCTGGAGCGCGATCGTGAAGGCCAAGGAGATCAGCGCGCTCTGACGGCCTGGCGTTACATCGCGGCCACGACTTCGTCCGTGGTCGGGACCTGGTGGGCCAGGAACCGATAGTTGACCAGGGCCGCGGCGTAGCCGTCTCCCCAGACGGGATGACGGGGACCCGCGACCGCATCCTTCACGACCGCGACCTCGAATCCCTCCTCGATCAGATGACGGAGGTGAGACTCGACACACATGTTGGCAAGCATGCCACCGAGAATCACCTTCGAAATCTTGCGTTTTCTCAACTGCAGGACCAGGTCGTTGGTCTGCGGACCGAACACCTTGTGGGGGCCGACCACGACGGTCTTGCCGTCGTCGATATAAGGCTTGAACGTCTCCAGCCAATCGGCACCGGAACCTTCGAAACCCTTCAGATTCAGCACCCCCGCGCGCGCGAAGCTGCGGTTCTCGGCCTCCATCGCCTCGAGCGGCCCGTTCATCTTCCACGTGACGTCGGTCGGGTAGAAGTAGTGTGGAGAGATAAAGACCTCGTAGCCCTTGGTCTTCGCCGCCTTGAAGATCTTCTCCATGTTGCCGATCGTCCCGTTCTCCCGGACGCTCGCGCCTACGGCTCCCCAGTTGACGCCGTGCTCGCTGAGCACATCGTTCTGCGGATCGATGAATACCACGCCGGTGTCACTGCTGCTCAGTTCCATCTTCGTTCTCCCAAGGGCGGTCAGACCGCGGACCGTCTTCATCCTAGGCGACGCCCCCGGGCCCGCGCGGCTACCCACCCATAACGCCGTTCGAAAATGAAATCTGGGTAACAACGCCCGATACGATCATTCGATCGGCGTGTCGTCCACGGGCTGGTGCATGCCGATCGCCATGCGGTTCCACGCATTGATCGCCGCCACGGTCCAGCTCAGCTCGACGATCTCCTGCTCGGTGAAGTGTGCGCGCAGCGCCTCGAATTCCGCATTGCGGTCGTCGAATCCGGCCCGCAGGTTCGTCAGCGATTCGGCCCACGCCAGCGCGGCCTGTTCCTTCGCCGTGAACAGATTCGGCACTTCACGCCAGGCCGACAACACATTCAGGCGCTTCCAGGACTCGCCAGCCTTGCGCAGGTCGCGCACGTGCATGTCCAGGCAGTACGCGCAGCCGTTGATCTGCGACACGCGGGTCTGAACCAGCTCGACCAGTACCGGGCCAAGCGAGGACTTTGCGCTGGCCATGCTCACGGCCGCCAGCGACTTGTATTGAACGGGTGCCAGCGTGTTCCACGGCAGACGGGGTGCATTCATGATGTTTCTCCAGAGAGGTTGGGTGACGAAAAATCAGGCTTCGGGCTGCGCGTCCGCGAGATAGCGGCGCACATGCTCTTCCACGGCGGCCAGCGGTACATCGACCATCGCCAGCTTCGTGGAGGGGATATAGGTAATGTCCTTGAGACCGATCACGCCCAGCACGGCCGTGAGGTAGGGGCGGAAGAAATCGGGCTGGATCGCCGGTTCCCGGAACATCGCGCCCCCAGCGGTCACCGCCACGAACGTCGGGCGGTCGCGCAGCAGGCCGACCTTGCCGGCCTCCGTCGTGACGAACGTCACGTCGCGGCGCACCACATGGTCGATCCAGTTCTTGAGCACGGCGGGCACCGTGAAGTTGTGCACCGGCGTGGAAATCCACACGACATCGGCCCCATCGAGTTCGCGGATCAGTTCGTCCGACACCGCAAGCTGGTGGCCATAACGCGCGCGCGCTTCGTCGCCGGACAGCACGAGAGACTCCGCGTACTCCGCGGTGATCGCCGGCAGGGGCCTGACGCCGAGATGGCGCTGGGTCACGTGCACGGGCCGGCCAAAGCGGCGCGTCAGCGCGGGCAGCAACTGGTTGGTCAGATGCCGGCTGGTCGAGGTCTCGCGGCGCGGGCTGCAATCGAGCAGCAGGAGTTCGAGCGGTTTCATTGCAGTTCCATGCAGAAGTGGAGGCCGCGGGACAGCAGTCCGGCGCGGAAGTAGAAGCGCTGGGCCAGCGCGTTGGCCAGTCCCGTGTCGAGCACGAGCTGCGCGCAACCCTGGGCACGCGCGATCTCGGCAACCGCCTCGAGCAGTTGCTCGCCATAGCCGCGGCCACGTTCGCCGGCGTCGGTGACCAGGTCGTCCACATAGACGAAGGGACCGTAGATCAGGTTGTCCATGCGGCGGTAGCCGGCGGCGGCGACGGGGCGGCCCGCGTTCCACACCACGAGCAGGCGATAGCCCTGCGCGCGTTGCGTGGCGGTGCGCTCGACCAGTTCCTGCGCCGAGCGCAGATGGGGGCGAAGCTGCTGCACGAGCCCGAAACAGGCCGCGAGTTCGGCGTCCGTTTCGGCATGCTGCAAGGTGATCTGTGTGGCCATGGTGCTGAAGGTTGCTGGTTGGTGTAGGCTCAAGTGTCGTCGACCGATGGCACAGCCGACAGGCACATAAATCTCTATTTCGACTAGGCCATGCCTTCCACCCGATCCTCCACTCCAGGTTCGCCGCAGCCCTCCACCATCCACGCCCAGATCTACGGCCGGTTCCGCGCCATGATCGAGACCGGCCAGCTCAAGCCGGGCCAGCGGGTGTCCTCGCTGCGCGCGCTCGCGGAGGAACTGGGCGTGGCGCGCGGCACCGTCCAGGTGGCGTTCGACCGGTTGCTGGGGGAGGGCTACCTGGTTGCGCGCGGTCCGGCCGGCACGTTCGTCGCCGAGCACATCACGGCGGCGCCGTCGCGGGCGCGGGCTGCGAAGAAAACCGCCACGGCCGGCAAGCTGCCGGCGCCGCGTGCCCCCCGGTATGCGGCGCTGAAGGACACCAACGAAGTCGTGCTGGAATCGGGCGGCGGGGCGCCCGCCATGCTCCAGCTCGGCGTGCCCGCGCTCGACGAGTTTCCGCGCAAGCTGTGGACGCGGCTGATGACGGGACTCGTGCGGCAGGTCAATACGCTCAATCGCCCGGCACCGGCCGGCTATGCGCCGCTGCGCGAGGCGCTGGCCACGTATCTGCACAGTTCGCGCGGCATCGCGCTGCGGGCGTCGCAGGTGTTCGTCGTGCCGGCCTACACGGCGGGGCTCGAACTGGCGGTCAATGCGCTATCGCTGCAGGGCACGCATGGGGCGTGGGTGGAGACGCCGGGCTATCCGCCGACGGGACAACTGCTGCGGAGGCTGGGGGTGCCACCCCATTTCGTGCCCGTGGACGACTGCGGTATCGATGTCGAGTACGGCATCGCGCGTCACCCCGACGCCAGTCTTGCGGTGGTGACGCCCTCGCACCAGAGTCCGACCGGCGTGGCGCTCACGCTTCAGCGGCGCGTGGCGTTGCTCGACTGGGCCGCGCGGAACGGAGCATGGGTGGTGGAGGACGACTACGACGGCGAGTTTCGTTATCGCGGCCATCCGCTGCCCGCGCTCAAGAGTCTGGATGCGGGCCAGCGCGTGATTTACTGCGGCACGCTGAGCAAGGTCATGTTTCCGGGGCTGCGGCTTGGGTATGTGGTCGTGCCCGAGAGCCAGGTGGAGGCATTCGAATCCGCGATTGCGCGCGCGACCTACGGCGGCTGTCCGGAGCTGATGCAGGCGGCGGTCGCGGAGTTCATCACCGCGGGCCATTTCTCGCGGCATATCAAGCGCATGCGCACGCTCTACGCGCGCCGCCGGGCGTTGCTGGCGGACGCATTGCGCGTCTACGAACCGCACGGCTTTCGCGTGCGGCTCGAGGATGGCGGCATGCATCTGCTGCTCGACGTCCCCGAGGACCGCGACGACATTGCGATGGCGCGCGTCGCGCATGAGGCCGGTTTCGGCATCCATGCGCTGACGGGCTGGCGCCGTGGCGCGCCGGGGCGGCGCGCACTGCTGCTGGGCTTCACGAATATCGGCACGCAGGCGGAGGCCGAACGCGTGGTGACGAAGCTGATGCGGGCGCTGGGGGAACCGCGTACGTAGCGATCAATCGCGCTTCCCGCGGTCTCCCGATCCCAGCACCACCTCCGCCATCTCGATCTGCCTCGCCACCCGCTCCATCGCCACCGCCGCGCGCCCGTTCGCTTCCGCCGCCGCCAGACGCCCCTTGACGTCGATCGGCAGCGCCATCGCGCCATACAACGTCTGCTGGCCCAGCGACAGCTTGTCGTCCGCCTCCTTCCCATGGTTCTTGATCGTCGTGGTCGTGCCCTGGCTGTAGGCGGCAATCGCCCCAAGCCCGAACCCCAGTGCCGAAAATCCCGAGATATAGGACGTCTTGAGCTTCGACGATCCACCGACCACCGCCGCCGCCACCCGTCCGATCGACGACGACGCAAAGCTGCCCAGCACGCCCATGTGATAGGTCTGGCCCACCCGCTGCGCCACCTGCGTCCTGATCTCGTCGGCATTGAGGTTGCGCTTGCTGTCGCGCCACACGCCGGGCAGCAGCGCGTCGGTATTCGACGCCAGCGTCGCCCGCGCATGCCCGTCGGCGGACAACCCGGTCAAGTCGTTCGCCTTGAGCTTTTCCTTGTCCGCTTCCAGCACGCCGAGCTTCGCTTCGAGACCCTTCCGCGCTTCGCTGCCCGCGGGTGCCGCATCGCGCTCCGCCTCGGTCTGCCTGATGACGTCGTCGAGCGACTTCGTCACGCGCTTGACCAGCGACTGCGCCGGCGAGGCAATCAGCCCGCGCAGCTTGCCCTCGTCGATATCCTCGGGCCCGATCGTCTTGCCCGCATCGACGCGCGCCTTGCCGGCGTCGGTAAAGAAGTCCCCATAGATCAGGTTGAGCGCGTTCTTGTAATCGACCTTCGCCACCTCGTCGTAGCCCGCCGACACATGCTGCACGCCGGTCAGCGCCAGCGCCCCCATGGCCTGGATCGTCGCGATCGACATCGGATGGAGCCGTGCGACGCGCTCGATGACATGTGACCCGATGACGTGCGACCCGACGACGTGCGACCCGATGACGTGCGCGGCCATCGTCGCGGCCTGATCCCTCGGCACGCCGGATGCCAGCCCCATCAGACTCTGGAACACGGGCCGCATCACGCGAGAGACGGACTGGAGGCGGTTGCCGATATGCTGCCGCGTGTGCCCGGCCTGCGTCATCAGCACGCCTTCGTGGAGATCGCGCATCGCGGTCAACGCCTCGGAGAACGCTTGCGCCGATTCGCGTAGCCGTACCACGTCCGCGTCCGTGTCGTTCGCGTGCAACCACGCAGCCAGCTGCTCGCTGGTCTTGCCGTCCGCGCTACCCGGCACGCGCGCGGCAATCGCATCGAGCTGGCGCCCGAACGCGTTCGATGCCTTGTCGAGCGCCTCCGCCTGCGCGGATGCGCGGCGTGCGATCTCGGGCAGCCATTCCTTGTGATGCACGTTCGCCTTGTCCACCTGAATCACGGGACCGTTGCGCTCGGCCGTATGCTCGACGAACTGCACGACCACGGGCTGCTGCGCGGCATACATCGGCGTCTGCGCAAGGCCGGCGACACCCAGCCCGAGCCCGGTGCCGGCCCACGGCTTGCCCGTGCCCGCGGACAGGAACGGCGAGGCAAAGAACTGCAGCAGGTTCGAGACCAGTCCCGCGCTCGGATAGATGAGCCCCGACACGAACGCCGCGTGGTGCACCTGCCTGATATCCGCATCGGTCAGCCCTTGCGCGTGATACCAGTCGTTGCTGCGTTGCGTGGCGCCGGACATCAGCGTGCTGTTGCTCACCGACGCGTCCTGCCGCTGTACCCGCAGCGTATTGACGAGATCCGCGGCCTGCTGACGATCGACGTCGCGTTCGCGGCATTCGCCGATCGCGCGCTGCAGGTCGCCCAGCAGCGCGTCCGTATCGGTATTGCGGTAAGACGCCACCGTGGTGCCAACCGCCGAGCGCGCCGTGCCCGTGCCGGCGGTGCCCGCCTCGAGATCGGGGGCTTTCTCCAGGCGCGCCAAACCGAGGCCACCCAGTGCCCGCCGCGCGAACGAAGGTGTCGCGGCGTCGCGTGGCCGCGGCGGCGGTCCCGACAGGCCCGACAGCGACGCGTCGGCCGCGGGCTTTTTCGCGGGCAGGCGCGTGGGGGGCGGTTTGGAAGGCGCGTCGTGCAGCGGCTGGATCTCGGCGCTGTGGTCGAGGCTATGCGCGCGGCTGGTCGCGGGCGAGTGAACGGACGGCGGAGGAGGCATGGCGGATCCCGTCGAAAGAAGGTTCGACCGAGCCTACGAACCGCATATGACAGCTGTGTGCAACGGCCCGCAACGTCGCGCGCGGATCCCCGAACGCTTCGCTACGCGCGGCATCGTTTCGGATTTGCGCGGGGAGGCAATGGCCCGTACCCGTTACAAATTAATCAGTATGCGATTGAAATAGCACGTTTACCGATCGCGCCCCTGCCATTAGACTCGCTCGGCATTCGCTTACCCGCCCGCGTCGGTGTCGCCATGCACGTCGCCATGCACGTCACCCTCCACGTCGCACCATGATCGCTTCCTCTCCCGTCCACGCATCCCACGGCATGCCGCGCACCTCGGTGCTCGCGACGCACTCGCTCTGGGCCGCCACCGCGCCCGCCGCCCTCCCGACGCCGCCGTTGTACAACGCCAGGGCTGTGGACGTGCTCGTGATCGGCGCGGGGTACACGGGACTCTCCACCGCGCTGCATCTGCGCGAATGCGGCGTCGATGTCTGCGTCGTCGATGCCAATGAACCGGGGTGGGGCGCGTCGGGCCGCAATGGCGGTCAGGTCAATCCGTCGCTCAAGCACGATCCGGACGAGCTCGTGCAGAACCTCGGCGGCGAGCGCGCGGAGGCGCTCATCGATGCGGTATCGCGTTCGGCCGATCTCGTGTTCGACCTCGTCGCGCGTCACGGCATCGACTGCCACCCGGTAAGGCAGGGCTGGCTGCAGCTTGCCTATGGCCCGCGCTCGGTGCCCGCGCTGCATGCGCGCGCGCGGCAGTGGCAGCGGCGCGGTGTGCCCGTGGAATTGCTCGATCGCGCCGATATCGAGCGGCGTGTCGGCACACGCGCCTTCGCCGGAGGCTGGTGCGATGGCCGCGCGGGCGCCATCCAGCCGCTCGCGTACGCACGCGGACTCGCAGCCGCCGCGCAGCGTGCGGGCGCCGCGATCCATGGGCGCACCGCGGTCACGGCGCTCGAACGGTATGACGGCAACTGGATCGCGACGATGGCCACGGGCGCGCGCGTGACGGCGTCGCATGTGGTCATCGCCACCAATGGCTATTCGGATGGCCTGTGGCCGGGTTTGCGGCAAACGCTGCTGGCGGCCAACAGCTTTATCGTCGCCACGCGGCCGATGTATGGCCAGGCCGCGCAGGCCATCCTCGCGCGGGGCGAGACCGTGGCGACTTCGCAGCGGCTGCTGCTGTATTTCCGCAAGGACCATACTGGCCGGCTGCTGATCGGCGGTCGCGGCGCATTCGCCGATCCGCGCAGGCCGAAGGATTTCGCCCACCTCGAGCGCGCGCTGGCGCTGCTGTTTCCGCAGCTGGGGCCGCTCCAGTTCGAATATCACTGGGCCGGCCGCATCGCGGTGACGCGCGATTTCATGCCGCATGTCCACGAACCCGCGCCGGGCATCACCATCGCGGTCGGCTGCAATGGCCGGGGCATCGCGCTATGCACGAGCTTCGGCAAGCACGTGGCGGAGCGGCTGACGCGGGAAACGGCGGTGTTTCCGTATCCCGTGTCGCCGCTCGCACCGTTCCCGTTCCACGGCTTGCAACGGTGCTATATCGGCGCGGGCGTTGCGTGGTACAGCCTGCTGGACAGGCTGTCGCGATAACGCCGGCTCGCGTCAGTCGGGCACCTTCACCACGCCACGCACGGCGACGATCCGATCGCCCGTCGCGGGCGACGATGCGATCGCGGGCAGATCGGCCGCTTCCACCCGCGGCTTGCCGCCAGCCATCCCGCTCGGCGCGGATGTCCGCACGACCTGGCTCGGCGGCAACGGCGTGGCATTCGCCAGATGCGCCCACATCGCCTCCAGCGCGCGCAGCTGATACGGCGTCAGCGGCACGAGCCCCGTCGCCGCCGCGCCAGGCTCGCCATGCGTGGCCCGCGTGACCTCGATATAGCGGAGGTTCGCGGCATCGCCCGATACCAGCGAATGCAGCCCGACATACGGGCGGCTCGTGAAGTCCGGCGGTTCCACGGGATCCGCGCGGCCATGCACGATCAGCGTCGGCAGCCCGCCGATATCGCCCGTCGCGAGCGCCGATTGCAGCCCCGCCTGCACGCGCTTCGCATTGGCCGACGTGCCGACCGACAACTCGCGCAGGCACATCGCCGCATCGAAGTTGTAATCCTGCCGCCCCGTGGAGGCCGACGTGGACAGCGACGATTTCCGCGGCCCCGCCGGATCGGCGTCGTTGATCACGGTCACGACCGTGCCATCGGGCGTACCGCCGGCCTGCGTCACGTACCATTGCGCGGCCTCGGTGGCCGTGGGCCTGCGCGGACGCCCCGCGGCATCGACCGATGCAAAGCTGAGCCCGCACAGATGATCGGCCGCGGTAAAGCGCCCATACTGGCTCGCCTGGCCCAGCGTGCTCTGCTCGGCCAGCGCGCCCCCCGCGATCTGCGCGTCGGCTTCGGGCTGCATGCCATAAGCGTGCAGCTTGTCGAGCGCCTCGCGTGCCTGCTCGCGCGTGGTCTTCGCCTGCAGCAGCCCCGCGTCGGCCAGCGACGCGCAGCGGTTGGCCGCATGCGTCAGCCCCGACGCCCCGGGCGTGTCGGGCAGCGCCAGCGCCGCGCAGGCGTTGTACAGGTTCGTGAACGTGAGCTTGTCGAAGATCGTGTGCGCGGCATTGCGTGGCAGGATTTGCGGCGACATCGCGACCACGCCGTCGAGCAGATGGCGCGTATCCTGCTCCGCCGCCTTCAACACCGCACCGCCGCCATTCGAGAATCCCGTGGCGATAACGCGCGTATTGGCGCGCGTGACCACCGCCCCCGCGGGCCACTGGCGCTGGCCGAGCTCGAACAGCGCGAACTCCACCGCGCGCAGCACCGATGGCCCCCAGTCCGCTTCCTGCGTCCATCCCGCATCGGCCCACTTGTACGCGAGCCGGTTCGGATACGCGGCGGCAAACTTCCGCGTGGCCGCATCGTCCGGCTGCATCAGCCGCGCGCCGCGCGATACGAGTTGCCCGTCGATGCCGACGCCACGGCCAGCATCGATGTCATGCACGCCGGCGCCGAGCGCCTTGTCGGCCCACACCACCGCGCAGCCATGCGTAAAGCCCCAGTACCCGGCCCGCAGCATATCGCTGAGCACGTTCTGGCTGCCCGGCGTGGCAATGGCGACGAGGCACGCGCGTTGCGCGTCGAAACTCGCCGGCACCTGCAGCAGCAATCCCGCCATCTGCGTACCGCTGCCATCGTCGGCATAGGCGAGCACTTCGTCGCCCGCCACGCGGCCCGTGCCCGCGACGCGGCCCGTGGCCGGATCGACGTTCGGCCCGAACAGCCGGCCAAAGCCATTGGCGGCGGAGGGCGGGCGCTTGATGACCGCGCGCCGCAGTTCGGCGTAGGTCGGCGCGGCCGGATCGCGGTACAGCGTTGTGGCCGCACTGACGCCGGCGGCGCCGAGTCCGCCGGTGACCAGATCGTCGGTCACGCCGTCATAGGCATCGCGCCGCACCACATGCAGCCAGCCCGGCGCGGCCGAGGCGGCGTTCGTGGATGGCGCGGCCCACTGATTGCCGCCGCACGCGGACATCGCCGCGGCAGCCATCAGACCGAGCGCGACGTAGCCGCCTCGGGCAAAAGACATTCCCGTCATGCTTTACCTCTTCAAAGGCCAGTACGACGTTGACGGGAATCAGTCGAGCTTGATGCCGACGCTCTTGACCACCTTGTCCCACTTCTGCGAATCGCGATTCACGAGCTGCGTGAACTCCACGGGGCCGAGCGCGGCCGGCTCCATGCCCTGCTTGGTAATCGACTCGCGGATCGAAGGCTGGTTGACCACCGCCGCAATTTCCTGCGCAAGGCGGTTGACCACGGGCATCGGCGTGCCACCGGTCGTAAAGACGCCGTACCACGACACCACCTCATAGCCCGGCACGCCCGACTCGGCAATCGTCGGCACGTTCGGCATCGTCTTCACGCGCTCGGTGCTCGTCACGGCGATGATGCGGACCTTGCCCGAGTCCGCGCCGGCCTTGGCCGAGGGCAGGCTCGCGAACGTCATCTGCGCCTGGCCTGCCATCACATCCTGCATGGCCGGTGCGTCGCCGCGGTACGGGATATGCGTGATCTGCACGCCGGCCATGCTCTTGAACAGTTCAGCCGACAGGTGCGAGATCGTGCCATTGCCCGGCGACGTCACGTTGAGCTTGCCCGGATTCGCCTTCGCGTAGGCCAGCAGTTCCTGCACGTTCTTGACGGGCAGATCGTTGTTCACGACCAGCGCGTTGGCGGACTTGGCCACCAGCGAAACCGGTTGCACGCCCTTCACCGGATCGTACGGCAGCTTGCTGTAGATCGACGGCGCGATGGCCTGGCCGCCGACCGAGCCGAGCAGCAGCACCGAGCCATCGGGCTTCGCGCGTGCCATTTCGGCCGTGGCCAGCGTGCTGCCGCCACCGGGCTTGTTCTCCACGACGATCGTGGTCTTGGTATTCAGCTGGAACTGCGTGGCAACGGTGCGCGCGATGACATCGTTGCCGCCGCCCGGCGCAAAGCCGACCAGCATGCGGAGGGGGCCCGCGGGCAGATCCTGAGCCATGCCCTGGGCTGCGGCCAGTGCGAGTGCGAGAGCGGGGACGATCTTGGATAACGCCATGATGATTTCTCGGTAATTAGGTTAAGGGTGCTCTCAGGATGTCGTCGCTATGCTGGTCCAACGTGGCGGGACCGGCGTACCGGAGCCCGCTCTCTCTCTTTGTATTGATGCGTTACTTCTTGAACCGCACGACGGCCTCGCGCGATGCCTGCGTCTGCGGCAGCGTCGCGAGTTCGCCGAGCGTGACCGGCTTTGTGGGAAAGCGCAGCCGGTAGTAGCCCACGTCGCGCGGATGGCGCTGTTGTTCGTCGGCAATGAGTTCGGTCACGGTGAGCCCGCAGAAGCGGCCCTGGCACGGCCCCATGCCGCAGCGCAGGAACGCCTTCAGCTGGTTGGGTCCCTGGCAGCCGATGCGCGCTGCATGGCGGACCTGCTCCGCGGTGGCTTCCTCGCAGCGGCACACGATGGTGTCGCCCACGGGGCGGCGGAACTGTGGCAGCGGGCGGTACAGCACCTCGAAGAACTCGCGGCCGCGCGTCGCGCGTTCGAGGGACGCCAGATGCGTTGCCGCCTTGGCATCGCGCGTGGCCGTATCGATGCGCCCCAGTGCCGCGGCCGCATGCATGGCGGCGATGCGGCCGCGATGCTCGGCGGCCATCGCACCGGCGATGCCCGCGCCGTCACCGGCAATGGTCACATTGGGCACGGACGTCGCGCCCCATGCATCCACCTGCGGCTCCCAGCAATCCTGACGCTCGTTCCACACGTGCTCGGCGCCGATGGCGCGCGACAGGTTGGTGTTGGGCACCACGCCCTGATGCAGCAGCAACTGATCCACCGCGATCGTGCGGCGCTGGCCATCGGCTTCGTAGTGCAATTGCGCGACCTGCCCGTTGGCCCCGGCCACCGCCTCGAGCGCGGTCACGCCGCTGACGATTTTCACGGCCTTGCGCACCGCGCGCAGCAGCTTCAGACCCTTGCCGAGGTACGGCGAGCGCAGGAAGCCCCATGCATGCGGGAGCGCCGCGCGCCATTGGCCGCTTGCGGTGGTTTCCAGAATCGCGTCGAGCTTCACGCCGGCGTTCAGGTACTGGTACGCGAGCAGATAGAGCAGCGGACCGCCGCCCGCGAGCACGGTGCGGCCTTCGGGCACCACGCCCGACGTCTTCAGCAGGATCTGCGCGGCGCCGGCCGTGATCACGCCCGGCAGGGTCCAGCCCGGAATCGGGAACGGACGCTCCTGCGCGCCGGTGGCGAGGATGATGTGGCGGCAATGCAGCAGCGCGGCCTGCGGATCTTCGCCGGGGCGCGCCACGGAGTACGCGACTTCGTAGCCGGCCGGCGCACTGTTGGCTTCGGCCGCGCGCGCATTGACCGACCAGACGGTGGCGGACGACAGATGCCGCGCGCCGCTCGTGGCGAACGGCTCCAGCAGGTTCAGGCCATGCCAGTAGTCCTGGCCCAGGATCTCGCGGTTCTGCACGGGCGTGGTGCTGATCGCGCGATAGATCTGTCCGCCCGGCGCGGGCTGCTCGTCGATCAGTACCGTCGACAGGCCCAGCTGAGCGGCCTGCGTCGCGGCGGCGAGACCCGCGGGGCCCGCGCCCACCACGAGCAGATCGCACGTCATGATGTCGGCGCTCATACGGCCACCTCGCGCGCGCCAAGCTGGCGCTCCACGGTCATGCCGTCGCGCACGCGTGCCATGCACGCCTGCTGGTTGGGCCGGCCATCGATGCGTACGAGGCAGTCGTAGCAGACGCCCATCATGCAATAGGGGCCGCGCGCGGTGCCGGAGACCGCGGTATCGCGGCAGGCCAGTACGTTGGCGGCAAACAGGGCCGCGGCGACGCTGTCGCCCTCGCGGCATTCGAGCACGGTGCCATCGACGGTGACCCGTACCTTGCGTTCGGTCGCTTGCAGGACCGCCGCGTCAATGCGTCTGAACATGGAATCTCCGCGTCGAAAAAATGGACAGCTCGGGCGGCAGGGCACCCGCGGCGATCATCGGGGCGAGGTGCATCGCATGCGTTGCCGCCAGCGTGACGCCGCTGTGGCACGTGACGATGAACGCGCCGGGGTGCGTCGCCGACTGTTCGTAGACCGGAAAGCCGTCTTTCGCGCGCACGCGCAGCGCGGACCATGCCCGCACCGTGCGCACGTCGCGCAGCGCGGGCAGCGTGCGGACCGCGCGGTCCGCCAGCGTGGCGAGCACGGGCAGCGTCGTGATCTGGTCCGCGTAGCCCGCGTCTTCCTGCGAGTCCCCGACGAGCCAGCTGCCTTCGTCGTTCTGTCGCAGCGTGACCATCGGCGTATCGAGCAGACGGCGCGTGCGTTCCAGCACGAGAATCTGGCCGCGCTGCGGTGCCATCGGCAGGTCGATGCCGACCATGCGGCCGAGGTCCCCATTGCGCAGCCCGCCGGCCAGCACGATCTTGCGCGCGCGCACCTCGCCGTTCGGCGTGGTCAGCACGAAGTCGCCGCTGGCCTGCTGCACGATGTTCGTCACGCCGTGATTGGGCAGGTATTCGACGCCGCTCGTGCTGAACGCGGTATGGAACGCGCGCAGCAGCTTGAGCGGATTGACGATGCCGTCGTGCGGGGTCCAGATGGCACCCGTCACATCGGGGCCCAGGCCCGGCACCAGCGACGCGGCCTGATGATGGTCGAGCAGCTTCCACTCATACGGTTCCACACCCGGCTGCGCCATCAGCGTGTTGACCCACGCGAGGCGCGCCTCGACTTCGTAGTCGCCCATCAGCGGCGTCAGGCCGCCTTTCTGTTCGAGCGCGACGTCGATGCCGGTTTCCTTGAGGATATCGGCCGCGAGTTTCGGCCACAGGCGTGTGGAGTTCAGCGTCCAGCGGCTGTAGGCACCCATGCCGTAGCCCTTGCTCTGGAGCCAGACCAGCCCGAAGTTGCCGCGCGAGGCACGCAGCGCGATATCGCCTTCGTCGAGTACGGCGACGGTGCCCACGCTGCGGCGCAGGCCATATGCCACGGCGGAACCGACCAGACCGCCGCCGATCACGGCGACGTCGAACAGCGGATAGCGGTGAGGAGAGGCCGCGGTCATTAGCGGAGCCTCCCGTGGGGGATTTGCGGGCCCTGGGCCCTGCCTGGAATCATGTTCGGTACTCGCAAGAATCGTGACCGCACGGGGCTGTCAGTTTCGAACGAGTATGCGGAAGGGTGACCTATACGCGCAAATACGAATGCGTCAGGCGTCCATACGAAAACCTTATGGGGCGGTCGGCAGCGACAATGGCAGCGAGGCCGTCTCCGCCGCGATGACCTCGATCATCCGCTCGGTAAAACGGTCCACGAGCACGTTGGCGGGCCGGTTGCGGGCCAGCAGCAGGTAGCTGACGAACGGGATGCGGGGCAGGAACGGGCGAATGACCACCTCCGACATATGCATGCGGGCGACCAGCGGGTTGACGATGGCCACGCCGAGCCCGAGGCCGACCATCTTGCAGATCGTGGCGCCGTAAGGGGTCTCAAAGTGCATCTTGCGCCGGTCGTCGTCCACGAAGGCGGCATCGATCGCGGCCCGCAGGCCATCGCCGTGGCCCATGGAGATAAACGATTCGCCGGCCAGATCGACGGGCGTAAGCACCTCGCGCCCGGCAAGACGATGGCCCGGCGGCAGCACGCAACAGCCCGAGAGCTCGGCCACGGGCATGGCTTCCGTGACCACGGTGGGCGGCAGGAACGACACGAGCCCGAGGTCGCAATAGCGGCTGCCGACGCGCTCCGCCACCAGCTGGGTGCTGCCGGTTTCCATCGCCACGTTGACGTCGGGATAGTCGGCATGGAAACGCTGGAGCACCAGCGGCAGCACCGTCAGCGCAAGCGACGGCACCGTCGCGATACGTAGGCGGCCCTTGCCGAACTGGCGGATATTGCGGGCCGCGTCCTTGAGCGCATCGATGCCGACGAACGCGCGGTCCACCTCGCGCAGGAACGCCAGACCCTCCTCGGTGGGCGTCAGCCGCCCGGCCGTGCGCGTGAACAGCGTCAGGCCGGTCGAGTGTTCGAGCTGCGCGATCAGGCGGCTCACGTTCGGCTGCGAGGTGTAGAGCTCCGTCGCGGCGGCCGTCATCGAGCCGGAACGCATGACGGCCTGGAATGCGGCGATTTCCTTGAATTTCATGGGGGTGGGGGCGGCTTGTTATCGCTGCGATGGTATATCAGATCCGTATGCCTGCCCCGGAAAAACTGATTTGACGGTATGGGGTCACGATTTTCATACTGGGTGCCATCGAGAGAGGACTCCCCACATGGAAGCGAACCGCATGGAATCGAAAGTCAGCCGCCGCCTCACGCAGCCCACGGCGCCCGAAGTCTGCACGCATATCTACGCGCCGCGCCTGCGCGACTTCGGCGCCGGCTTCGGCTACCTGACGGACATCAACGCGGCGCATCTGCTGATGCTGCATGGCACGGGGCTGATTCCCGCCGACACGGCGGCAACGCTCGCGCGCGCGCTCGTGCGCATCGGGCAGGAAGGGCCCGACGCGGTGCCGCTCGATCCGCAGCGCGAGGATGCCTACTTCAACTACGAGGCGCGCCTGATGGCGGTGGCCGGTGCCGATGCGGGCGGGCGCCTGCACGTCGCGCGCAGCCGTAACGACATCCTTGCCACGCAGGACCGGTTGCGCGCGCGCGATGCCGTGCTGGGTTTGCTCGACACGCTCGCCGATACGCGCGGCGTCGTACTGCGGCAGGCGGCCGCGCATGCCGATACGGTCATGCCGGGCTATACGCACCTGCAGGCCGCGCAGCCGATTACCTACGGCTTCTATCTTGCTGGTGTCGCGCAATCGATGGGGCGCGACATGACGCGCCTGCGCCATGCGCTGGCGACGCTCGACGCGTGTCCGCTTGGCGCCGGTGCGCTGGCGGGTACCGCGTTCCCGATCGATCGCGCGGCCACGGCGCGGTGGCTGGGTTTCTCGGGCTACGTGGGGAACGCGCTCGATGCGGTGGCCTCGCGCGACTTCGCCTGGGAGATCCTGTCCGCGGTGACGATTGCCACGGTCACCTGGGGGCGCGTGGCGCAGGATCTGTTCGTGTGGGCGACCCCCGAGTTCGGGCTGATCGACTTTCCCGATAGCGTCGCGGGCACGTCGAGCATCATGCCGCAGAAGAAGAACCCCGTGGCGCTCGAGTACCTGAAGGGGAAGGGCGGCCATCTGCTCGGACTGCTGACGGCATCGCTGGCGGCGCTCAAAGGCACGCACTTCACGCACTCGGGCGATGGCAGCCGCGAGACGATGCGGGGTTTCTGGGAGGCGATGGTCGAGGCGCAGCGATGCGCGGAGGTCCTTCGCCTCGTGCTGGAACACGCGACGCCGCAACCGGCCACGATGCTGAATCGCGCGCGACGCGATTTCTCGTCGGCCACGGACCTCGCGGACATGCTCGTCCGCGACGCGGGCATGTCGTTCCGCGAGGCGCACCACGTGGTGGGCGCGGTCGTCCGCGAGGCGCTGGACCGGCATCTGCCCGCATGCGAGATCGACAGCACGATGGTGACGCGCGCGGCACTGGCCCACACGGGGCGCACGATCGCACTGGACGCGCATGTCGTGGCGGCATGCCTCGACCCCGTCCGCGGGGTCGCCTCCCGCACCGCGGCCGGCGGCCCGGCACCGGCGCTGGTGCGCGCCCAGGTGGAAACCCAGTCGGCCTCGCTGGCCGCCGATCGGGAGGCCATTACCGCCCAGCGCGGCGCCGTAGCGGCGAGCCGCGCCGCGCTGAAGCAGGCGACGGAAGCGCTTGCAGGCGCGGCGCATTGACGGGAACACAGCCCCTCCCGAGTCGGGCGGGCGAGGGGCTGCCTCATATTCCGAGCATCGATCCTCGATAATATTCGTCGTCCCCCGGCACCCCCCATGCTGAAATGCCTGTCCATCTCACGCGACAGCCATCGGGCAATCCATGACGAATCTGTCAGACCAGCACGCGCTGCAACTCCCGTCCCTCGTCCACACAGCAAAACGCCTGACCACCGACGCCGAAGCGATCGCCGCCGCGAAAGCCTTCGCCGCAGCCGTCAAGGACACCGCATCGCACCGAGACCGTGAGCGCATCCTGCCGTGGCAGGAACTGGACCAATGGTCGGCCAGCGGCCTCGGCGGCATCACCGTGCCGCGCGCCTACGGCGGCCCCGAAGTCTCGTACGTGACGCTGTCGGAAGTCTTCGCCATCGTCTGCGCCGCGGACCCGGCGCTCGGCCAGATCCCGCAAAACCACTTCGGCCTGCTCGGCGTGCTGAGGGAGATCGGCACCCCAGCGCAGAAGCAGCGCTTCTACAGCGAAGTCCTCGCAGGCCAACGGCTCGGGAATGCTGGCCCCGAACGCCGCTCGTCCACGAGCGCGACCATCCTGCAAACGACCACCCGTTTGCGCCGCACGCCGCAGGGCCTGCGCCTGACGGGCACGCGCTTCTACTCGACCGGCGCGCTGTTTGCCCACCGCGTCCCCGTGCGCGCGCTCGACGACGACGATCGCCCCGTGCAGGTCTGGGTCCCGCGAGACGCCGCCGGCCTCACCGTGATCGACGACTGGTCGTCGTTCGGCCAGCGCACCACCGCCAGCGGCACCGTGGAGCTCGACCACGTCGCCGTTTCGGAAGACGACGTGCTGCCCATCTGGCAACTCGCCGATCGCCCCGGCCTCTACGGTCCCACGTCACAGATCATTCAGGCCGCGATCGACCTCGGCATCGCCCAGGCCGCCTTCGACGAAGCCATCGCCTTCGTGCGCGCCCACGCCAGACCGTGGATCGACGCCAATGTCGAACGCGCCGCCGACGACCCGCATCTGATCGGGGACGTGGGCCGCCTCTCGGTCGAACTGCACGCCGCGCAGGCCGTGCTGCGGGAAGCCGCCGAAACCCTCGACAGCCTCGCCGCGTTCACGCGGCAGACGAACGACACGGAACTCGATCCGGACCTCAGCGCACAGGCATCGGTCGCCGTCGCCGAAGCCAAGGTCCTCACCACGGACATCGCGCTGAAGGCCAGCGAAAAACTGTTCGAACTCGCGGGTTCCTCGGCCACGCGCGCCGCCCATAACCTCGACCGTCACTGGCGCAACGCCCGCACGCACACGCTGCACGACCCGGTGCGCTGGAAGCTTCATCTGATCGGCAATTACTTCCTCAACGGCGCCCTGCCGGCCCGGCACTCGTGGAACTGAATCCGGAATCGAAATGACGCAGCTGTCCATCCCCGCCCCCCGTGCCGACGACCCCGCAAGCCGCCCCGCGCCAGCGCGCGCACCCTCGCGTGTGCCGGACCGTATCCGCGACGACGCGGAGGCCATCGCCGTGGCGCACAGGCTTGCCGACCAGTTCGCACCGGACGCCGCATTGCGCGACCGCGAACGCCGGCTGCCCTGGGCCGAACTCGATGCGCTGAGCGCCAGCGGCCTGCTCGCGATCACCGTGCCGCGTGCGTTCGGCGGCGCCGACGTCTCCACCGGCACGCTCGCCGAGGTCATTGCCATCCTCGCGGCCGCCGACGGCTCGATCGGCCAGATTCCGCAGAACCACTACTACGCGCTCGAAGTCGTGCGCGCGGGCGGTACCGAAGCGCAACAGCAATGGATCTACGACCGCGTACTGGCCGGCGAGCGCCTCGGCAACGCGCTTGCCGAGATCGGCCACAAGGATTTCAAGCGCCGCACGCGGCTGATTCCCGATGGCGACGGTTTCCGCGTCACGGGGCAGAAGTTCTATTGCACGGGCGCGGTCTTCGCGCACTGGATTCCGACGCTGGTGGTCGCGGAGGAGGGGACGGAGGCCGAGCCGAAGCCAGTCACCTATCTGGCCATCGTCCCGCGCGAGGCGGCGGGTGTGTCGATCGTCGATGACTGGGATGGCTTCGGTCAGCGTGTCACGGGCAGCGGCTCGGTCACGTTCGACGAGGTACGTGTGGAGAGAGACTGGGTCGTCCCGTTCCTTGCCTCGTTCGAAACGCCGACGACGATCGGACCGTTCGCGCAGATCCTGCACGCGGCCATCGACCTCGGCATCGGCCGCGGCGCTTTCGCGGCCACGCTGCCGTTTATCCGCGATCGCGCACGTCCCTGGATCGATGCGGGCGTCGCACGCGCCAGCGACGATCCGCTGACGATCCATCATGTCGGCGAGGTTCGCGTGAGCCTGCGTGCGGCGGAAGCGCTCGTACGGAGAGCGGGCCGGTTCGTCGATGCCGCGCAGCAGGCGCCCGACGAACGCACGGTCGCGGCCGCATCGATCGCCGTGGCCGAGGCCCGCGCCGCCACGACCACCGCGTCGCTGCTGGCCGGCACCCGGCTGTTCGAACTCGGCGGCACGGCCGCGACGCTCGACGGCCTGGGCCTCGACCGTTTCTGGCGCAATGCCCGCACGCATACGCTGCACGACCCCGTGCGTTGGAAGTACCACGCCATCGGCAACTACTACCTCAACGACAAGCTGCCGGCCCGCCACGGCGCGCTATGAAGTCCGCCGCGTTCGCTCAATCGTTGCGCTCGTCCTTCGGTAAATCCTTCAACTGATCGTGCGCGGTGAGGTCGCCGCCCTCGCCGAGCCGGTCCTCGCGATCTTTTCGCTCGCTGCGGCCCCGCGAAGGGCCCGTGCCGCCCGTACCCGGCTTCCAGCCGGGCCACGGACTGTCCTTGTCCTTGCGTGCATCGGGCATATCGTTCGGTTTGATCGTCATGGCGTTACTCCGTCACGGTAGATCTACGCAGTGACGCAATCTATGTGCCAAGCACGACGAACAGGAACCACAACACCACCGGCGCAATCAACGTCACCAGCGCGCCGTACACCATCAGGCTCCGGAAGAATGCCTGCCGATCGACGCCCTGCGCATTGGCCAGCACGAGCGCCCCATTGGTCGAGAACGGACTCACGTCCACGATCGTCGACGACACGGCCATCGCGGCGATAAACCCGATCGCGCTCACATCGCCGCCCTGCAGGAATGGCACCGCAAGCGGAATCAGCGAGCCCAGCACGGCCGTGGACGATGCAAAGGCCGACACCACCGCGCCGATAAAGCAGAGCAGCAGCGCCGCCATCAGCGGTGAAGTCAGTCCCGCCACGCTGTTCCCCACGAACGCGATCGTCCCCATCTTCTCGAGCACGCCCACGTAGGTGCTCACGCCCACGATCAGCATGATTTCGGGCCAAGAGATCTGATTGAGCGCCTCCTTCTGCAGATTGGGCGCCATCAGCGTCAGCAGCAATGCAATCGTCAGCGAGACGAAACCGATATCGAGCTTGAAGTAGAGCGTCAGCACGCCCAGCGCAACGAGCCCCATTACCGTGAGGTACTGGCAGAACGTTCCGGGCGCATCGTCCTTGCGCGCATCGTGCGCGGAGGCATCGTCGTCGAGATGCGCGACCACGGTGGCCCCGGCCATCGCCCGCGCGCTGAACGCCTCGTGCATGGCCATTCCGCCCGCCATCGCCGCCACGGGCTGCGCCACGCGCCGCGGCTTGCGCATCAGCCTCAGGCCACCGAGCAGGCAGAAAAGCCCCGCCGCGACGGCAAGATTGAAGCCGAGGCTGGCAAAGGCCGTGGCCATCTCGTTGAGCGGCAGCCCCGCCTTGTGCACGATCTTGTTCGTAATGCCGCCGTAGATGCTCATCGGGGAAAAGCCGCCACCCTGCGCGCCGTGCACGACCATCAGTCCCATCAGCAGCGGATTGATGCCATGCCGCGCGGCGAAGCCCAGCGCGATCGGCGCGATGATGGCCACCGCCGCGGGGCTCACGGCCCCGACCGACGTCAGCAGCGCCGCAATGCCGAACATGATCCATGGAATCGCCGCGATCCGCCCGCCCACGGCGCGTACCGAAAGCCGCACGAGCCAGTCGATGGTGCCGTTCTTCTGCGCCACCGCGAACAGATAGGTAATGCCGGCCAGCGTCAGGAACAGATCGGCCGGAAAACCCATGAAGATGGCCTTGGCGGGCATTCCTGCCACGAACGTGCCAACGAGAAAGGCGCCGACGAAGGCGAGGACCCCCATGTTGATGGGGAGTACCGTGGCCACGACGAACATCAGCGCGAGCACGGCGATGGATAGCAAATGTTGCGACACGGCTTGTCTCCGAGAATCTAGGAATCGTTTTATGGAGACGACGATAGGAGACGCCCGATGCCCACGTCAATTAAGCTCGGGCGCGAATCCTTACCCGCGCAGGAAAGAACGGTCGTTCAGAAGTGGTTCAGAAAGGCCGCTCGCCGATGATCTCGAGAAAAGGCGCAATGGCCGGATTGCCGTTGGCGGGCAGATGCGCGGCATACAGCTCCGCCTGCATCAGACCCTCGCCACGCAGCGCGAGATAGGCGAGCGCATCCGCGCGCATGCGCGACAGCGACCCCGGTACCACGGCCGCGCCGAATCCCGCTTCCACGAGCGCGAGAATCGTCGGAATCATGCTTTCCTGCACGATGCGCGGCGGCTTGCCCGTGCTCGCGAGCATACGGTGCAGCACCTGGCTGAAGTACCGCGAATACACGCGCGAGTATCCGATCAGGTCCAGCTCCGCCACCTGCGCGAGCGTCACGGACCGGCGCCGCGCGAGCGGATGTTCGCGCCGCACGGCCAGCACCATGGGCTCGGTATGCACGAGCTGCGGCACGAGGTCCGCATCGGCGAATGGCGGACGCAGCAGGGCGAGGTCGAGGCGACGATCATGCAGCGCGTCCGGCATCTCGTTCGAGTTCATCTCGCGCAGGTCCAGCGCGATGCCCGGGTAGCGCTGGCGAAACGCGAACATCGCCTGCGGCAGATCCGTGTAAGCGGCGCTCGGCGTAAGGCCGATCGTGAGCCGGCCCACCTTGCCGGTGCTGGCCTGCCGCACGGCCTGCACGGCCAGGCCGGCATCGGCCTGCAGCCGCTGGACGCGGCGGTAGAGCTCGGCGCCGGCCGGCGTCAGCCGCACCGAACGCGTCGTGCGTTCCAGCAGCCGGACCTCGAGCAGGGTTTCCAGCCGGCGAATCGCCTGGCTCAGCGGCGGCTGGCTGATATGCAGCCGCAGGGCGGCGCGCCCGAAATGGAGCTCCTCGGCCACCACGGCGAACATGTCCAGCAGCTTGCTGTCGGGCCAGATCATTATGTTTCCCAGCAAATCAATCCCGACAGAATAATGTATTGGACTACCTAATCGGTCGATTCGTACCATCGCAGCACGATATTTCAACCGATCTTTCCCTTCACGGGGCACCACCATGAAACGAATCGACCCTCGACGCCGGCGCCTGCTCGGCGCCACGCTGAGCGCCCTCGCGGGCAGCCTTGCAGTGCCCGTGGCGGCCCAGCCCGCCTACCCGAGCCAGCCGATCAAGTTCGTCGTCCCCTACGCGGCCGGCGGCAGCTCCGATACCCGCGCGCGCCAGCTTGCGCAGCTGATCGGCAAGTCGCTCGGCGTGCCCGTCGTGGTGGACAACAAGCCCGGCGCCAGCGGCAATATCGGCACGGGCCAGGTCGCGACGGCAAAGCCCGACGGCTATACGATCGGCCTCGGCAACTTCGCGCCGATGGCGGTCAACAAGTCGCTGTACACGCTCGGCTTCGATCCGATCAGGGACCTCGCGCCCATCGCGCTGATCGAGCGCGGCCCGCTCGTGCTCGGCGTGAACACGCAGTCGCCGTACCAGACGCTCGACGCACTGGTCAAGGCGTCGAAGGCCACGCCCAGCAAGCTCAATTACGCGTCCACGGGCGCGGGCAGCGCCTCCCACCTCGGCACCGAGCTGTTCCGGACCGTCGCGCAGGGGGAGGCCACGCACGTCGCCTATCGCGGCGGTGCGCCCGCGGTGAACGACCTGCTGGCCGGCAACGTCGACTTCTACCTCGAACTGCCGAGCCTGCTGATGCCGTATGCCACCGGCGATGCGCCGCGGCTGCGCCTGCTGGCCGTCTCTTCCGAGCGCCGCGTGCCGAGCCTGCCCAACGTGCCCACGTTCAAGGAACAGGGCTTTCCGGGCATGGTAATGTCCAACTGGTTCGGCGTCGTCGCGCCGGCCGGCACGTCGCCCGAGATCGTGCGCAAGCTCAACGACCATATCAATCGCGCGCTCAAGGACCCCGGCTACCGAAAGATCGTGGAAGCGCAGGGCGGCGAGGTCGCGGGCGGCTCGCCCTCGGAATTCCGTGACTTCATCAACAGCGAGAGCGATCGCTGGTCGCAGCTGATCCGCAAGCAGAACATCACCGTTCAATGACGCAGACATCGTTGGCACAAGCGGCAACATCTCCATGGGCCCTGTCGCTGCCGGAAGCGCGGCGACGCAGCCGCGAGCAGGACGCGGACCTCCGCGCATGGGTCTGCCTGTCCGATGGGGATATCGAGCAGAAAGGGGAGACGGGCGGAGGATCGCTCGCGGGCGTCGCCTTCGGCGTAAAGGACGTCATCGACGTCGCAGGCCTGCCCACGCGCTCCGGCGCCACGGCCACCAACAATATGCCGACCAACGACATGCCGCAACCATGGGATGCGGCCTGCGTCGCGCAACTGCGCGCAGCCGGCGCGGTACCCATTGGCAAGACGGTGACCGCGGAATTCGCATACATGTCGCCGGGTCCGACGCGCAATCCGCATCGGCTCGACCATACGCCCGGCGGTTCGTCCAGCGGCTCCGCGGCCGCGGTGGCCGCGGGTCATGTCGAGCTGGCATTGGGCACGCAGACGGGCGGCTCGATCATTCGTCCCGCGGCATTCTGCGGCGTCATCGGCTTCAAGCCGACCTTCGGACGCATCCATCGCGGCGGCATGCGCGTCCTCTGCGATTCGCTCGACACGATCGGCTGGTTCACGCGCACGCTCGACCAGTCCATCGCCACGGCACAGGCATTGCTCGGTCCCGACGCATCGGTGGCCATCGGTACGCAGGGCACACGTGCGCCACGCGTCGCGGTGCTGCCGAGCCGCGCGCTGGCAACGCTGAGTCCCGCGGCGGATGCCGCGCTCGTGCAAGGCGTTGCGAAATTGCGCGCGCTCGGCGCCGAGATCGTGGAGCCCTCGTGCGACGACGAGCAGGCCGAACTTCTCGCCGTGCACGGCGCGATCATGCACGCCGAGTTCGCGCGCGGGATGTTGCCCATCTTCGGCGCGCGCGGCGCTGGCCTGCGTACGCCAGACATCACGACGGCGACGCGCGAGGGGATCGAGAAGGGACTCGCCATCTCGCCGGCGGATTACGCGAAGCATCGGCAGGCGCGGGAGCGCCTTGCGCGTATCTGGGAGGATCGTTTCTCGGCGTTCGACGTCATTCTCGCGCCGAGCGCGCCGTCCGAAGCGCCGGCGGGGCTTGCCAGCACGGGCTCGTCGATCTTCAATCGCATCTGGTCGCTGCTGGGCTGGCCCTGCGTGCATCTGCCCACGGGCACGACGCCGCTGGGGTTGCCGGTTGGCGTGCAACTCGTGGCCACGCCCGCGCGCGACCTGCCGCTGCTTGCGTGGGCGCGCTGGCTCGGTCTGGCCGAGTCTGACTGAGTGCGACCGGGTGCGGCCTAGCGGGAACTAGCGGCGGTGGCGACCACCGGTGTCCCCAGCGACCAGTATCGCTCGGGCGCGCCGAGGTCGGCCAGTTGCTCGGCATTGAATAGCGGCAACTGGCTTTCGTAGGCTTCGATCGCGCGCATCTTCTGCGTCTGGAACGGTGCGATGGGTAGCGTCACGGGGGCGGCAAGCAGGCCTTCCTGCCACCAAGCCATCAGCCGGTTCTGGATCATGCCGGGCATGCGGCGATAGATCGCGTCCTCATAGAACAGCCATTGCACGGAAGGCGGCGCAGCCACGGGGTGGTCGCCTCCGGCATCGTCAGGCGGGGCCTTATGCGGCGCCAGAGGGGCGGAGTGCGCGGCGGCTTGGGCGGCGGCTTGGGCGGCGGATTGGGCGGCGGCTTGAGCGGCTGCACCAGCGGGCGCATCGGCATGCACGGCTTCACGCACGAGCATGCAGGCGGCGTTCACCAGCACATGATCGGAATGGAACAGGCCCAGCGGCGCGACGATCGTGCCATGCGGCTGCATCGCGAGAAGCCGCCCGAGCCGCACCGCGATATCGACGGGGTCGTAGCGCTTGCCGTACTGGCCATCGAGAAAGTCGAGCCACACGGGCTCGGCCGCCAGCATCGCCAGCGCCCGTGCATCCTCCTGACGCCGGGCATGTACCGACGCCTGAGCAGTGCGGAAGCCGGCCGCGCGATCCCAGTCGGGCGCATCGACGCCGTCGGGCGGGATACCCGCGAATACGGTGACGACCAACGGGTTGCGGCAGGCAGCAATCAGCGCGCCGCAGCTGAACACCGCATCGTCGAGATGCGGCGAGATGATTGTCAGCGATTCTGGGACTTGCATATTCATTCGGGTTGCCGGGGTGGAGGGGCTGCGCACTCTCGTGCTGCAATCCCCATGCCAGGCAGCCGCGGCATGCACGGCGCGGCACATCCCTGCCGCGGCATCCATGCAATGCAAATCTATCGCGCGTCACTGCAAGTTTTACTGGTCGCTTCCCAGTGCCGCCAGGACCTCTGCGGACTGCCGCACAAGCCCGATCCGCGGAAAGATGAAGCGCACGGCCGCATCGTGATGCTCGGCCGCGGCGCAGCTCATCGCATCCTCGGCCAGTACCAGCGTGTAGCCATGCTCGTAAGCGGCACGCGCCGTCGATTCCACGCCGATATTGGTCGAGATTCCCGCGAGCACGATCGTGTCGACGCCGCGACGGCGCAGTTGCAGGTCGAGCTCGGTGCCATGGAACGCGTTCCACTGCCGCTTGACGATCTGGATATCCCGCTCGCTGACTTCGAGCACGGCCGGCTGCGTCCACCAGTCCGCCGGCAGGCCGCCCGGTGTGCGCGGCGCGGGTTGATCGACGGGCTGCTGGAGCGCATCGCCGAAATCCGCGCTCCAGCCCACCCGCACGAGGACGACCGGCGCACCGACCTCACGGAAGCGCTTCGCGAGCGTTGCCGCCGTCGCGAGCGCCTCGGTCCCCGGACGAGGGGCCTTTCCGAATCCGAGAATGCCCTGCTGCAGGTCGATGAGTACCAGCGCGGTGGAGTGGGGAGCGAGCTTGTGCAACATGTGGGCCTCCATCAGGCATCCGCATCCGCGGTCATGGCCGCCTCGGCGGCGGAAGGTTTGCGGCCGTCGCGCGGACCGCCGCCGCCGCGCTCGTCGCGCAGGCGGCTCAGGCTGATTGCCGCGCCGATCGCGGCCACCGTGGCCGCCACGAACAACGCGCTGCGTGCCGCGCTCGACCGGTCGATGCTGAACAGCAGTGCCACGAAGGCCGTGCCCGTGGTCTGGCCAAGCAATCGCGTGGTCGCCTGCGCGCCGCTCGCACCGCCGCTCCGTTCGCGCGGCGTCGCGGAGATCATCGCGCGATTGTTCGGCGACTGGAAGAGGCCGAAGCCCAGTCCGCACAGGCCCGTGCGCCAGGCGATATCGAGGTTGCCCGCATCATGCGAGATCAGGCCGAGACTCAGCAGGCCGCCCATCATGCACAACAGGCCGACCCCGGCCAGCACACTCGCGGAATAGCGATCGGACAGCCGGCCCGATACCGCGGCCATCACGGCGACCATCAGCGGCCAGGGCGTGATCAGCAGCCCGGTTTCCTGCAAGCCGCGTCCGAGCTGGTATTCGAGGTAGAACGGCAGCGACACGAACGCGAGCATCTGCGTCATGAACGAACAGAACGAGGTGCCCACCGCCAGCGTGAACGCGCGGCTTCTGAACAGATCCACGGGCACCAGCGGCGCGGGTTTGCCCTGCTGGCGGCGCACGAGCACCCAGCCCAGCACGATCGCGAGCACGAGGCCGGCCGCGCCGGCCACACGCAGTGCGGGATGACCAAGGTGATCGACGCCGAGAATGAACAGCGCAAACACGATCGCCGAAAGCACCGCGCTCGGGTAATCGAATTCGCGCGGCTGGGCCGGTGTAAGCGGCAGCGCGCGCTTGCTCAGCGCCAGGGCGAAGATCGCCACCGGCACATTGATCGCGAACAGCCACGGCCAGGTGCCGAACGACAGGATCAGCGCGCCCAGCGACGGCCCCACCGCGATGGTCGCGCCCACGACCAGTGCGTTGAGGCCGATACCGCGGCCGAGCTTCGTCGGCGGATAGATAAAGCGAATCAGCGCCGTATTCACGCTCATGATGCCGGCACCGCCAATGCCCTGGAGCACGCGCGCGGCCACCAGCATCGGCAGGTTGACCGAGACCGCGCACAGCAGCGAACCGATAAGGAACGTCGCGAGCCCGGCGCGATAGACGCGCTTGTAACCGAGGATGTCACCGAGCGACGACAGCGGCAGCAGGCATACGGTCACCGTGAGCTGATAGGCATTGACGACCCAGATCGTGCTCGCAGGGTCCGCATTGAGGTCGCGCGAAATCGACGGCAACGCGATATTGGCGATGGACCCGTCAAGCACGGCCATGATCAGGCCGCAGAACACGGTGATGACGGCCCAGGTGCGCTGGGGTTTAGGTAGGCCTGGATACGGCTGCATGAGGGCGAGGGGGGCGAGGCGGGCGAGAAGCTGAGCTGAGCGGATCGGAGCAAAAACCGGCGCGTCAGTCTGGCGCGATCTTGCACCGCCGGACGAGTGACGGCCGCGACATTATCGTCCTCGCGCCCCAACTCCGCAAATCCGCTCGCCCACGCAACTGGCACGCTGTCGAATGTCTCAGCGAATGTCTCTATTTGTCTGCCTGGCCCCCGGGGCCGGATTCCGGAGTCTCGCCCGCGGCCGCGGCAGGCGCGCCCCGCTGGTGATAGGCGCGGACGGCCGCGTGGAGCGCCTGCGCGCGCTTGTCGATCTCGGCCGTCCACACGTCCGTCTCCCGGCACTGCCGTTCCACCTCGCGACACATCGCGACGATCGCGCGTTGTTCCACTATGCGGAAGGCTCCAGCCGCGCGATGGGCCCAATGGAAGAGCGCCTCGGTATCGCGGCGCTCGCGGCAACTGGCCAGCTGCGGCAGATCGGTATCGAGCTGCGTCCGCAGCAACGCGTCGTAGTAGGCGATCGGCTTGGCGGATAGCCCGGGGGCTGGGACGTCCGGTGCAGCGGGTCGCGGCGCCACGCGACGCAATGTCGCCTCGATATCGCCAAGCGAGGCGGGCTTGGCGATATGCCCCGCGAAGCCGCGCTGCCGCCAGTCTTTGCCGTCATCGGCCGACGCACCCTGCGGCGCGTCTCCGGCCGCATGCGTCAATGCGCTGAATGCAAGCACGGGCAGCGCCGGATGCGTGACCTGCAACGCGGCCAGCAACGCGTAGCCGTCCATGACCGGCATATGGATATCGGTCAGGACGATATCGAAGTCTCCACGCTCGAGCGCTTCGACTGCCTGACGTCCATCGCCCACGACGGTCGGGCGGCAGCCAAGCACCGCCAGTTGCTCGGCAATCAGCGTCTGGTTGAGCAGATTGTCCTCGGCCACCAGCACGCGCAGCGACCGGACGGCGTCGGGGACCGTGGTCGCGACGCCTGCCGCTGCCAGGGCGGGCAATGGCGCTGCCGTCGCGGCCGTCTCGGTCGTCTCGGTCGTCGCGTGCGTCTCGGTTGTCGCGTGGGTCTCCACCGCGCTTTCCATCGCAGTTTCCCCCGCGGTCCGCGCCCCGGTTTCCACCTCCGTCTCCACCGCCGCAATCACCCCTCGGTGATGGAACGACCCGACCTCGACGATGCCGCTCGCGCGCGGCGTGGCGTGGGGAGGGCCGTCGCGCGTGACCCATACGATATGGGCGGCATGGCCCTCGGACCGTTGTGCCAGATACGCGCGCAGTGCGCAGACGACCGGCAGATCGTAGTCCCCCGATACCAGCATCACATGCGGACGATTGACGTCGAGAAAGCGCTCGGCCGCGGCCATCGACTGCACCGCGTGCGTGCGCCATCCCCGCGCCTGCAGCCATGCCTCCGCATAGCCGCCGGTCTCGCTCTCCTGGCTCACGATCAGCGCGCTCGTGCCCCGCGATGGCGGCGGCGCCTTGGCGACCGTATCGCCCTCGCGCAGTCCCACGGGCACATGCACGGAGAAGGCGCTCCCGACGCCCTCCACGCTTTCGACGGCAATATGCCCGCCCATCAGTTCGCACAGCCGCGCGCAGATCGAGAGCCCGAGGCCGGTGCCGCCATAGCGGCTGGCCGTATTCGGCTCGGCCTGTACGAACGGATGGAAGATGCGCGCCACCAGCGTGGGCGGCATGCCGATGCCGGAATCCTTGACCTGGCAGACGAGTACCGTGCGGTCCTTTGCATCGGTTGTCAGGCGCGCGCTGAGCGTGACCTTGCCGCTTGACGTGAACTTGAATGCGTTGCTGAGCAGGTTGTTGACGACCTGCATGATGCGCGTGCGATCGCCGACGATCGTCGTGTCCAGCGAAGGCGAGATCAGCGGATAGAAGCGGACCGGCCTGTCCGCGATCATCGGGCAGTACGACAGCGCCAGGCTCTCGAGATCCTCGATCGGATGAAACGGCTCCATCACGAGCTTCATTTCTCCCGCGTCGATCTTCGAGAAGTCCAGGATATCGTTGACGATGCGGCGCAGTCCACTGGCGGCGACATCGAGCGCGCGCAGCCGCGACGCATGCGCATCGAGGCCCGGCGCGCGCGCGAGCAGTTCGAGGTTGCCGAGCAGCGCGTTGAGCGGGGTACGAATCTCGTGGCTCATCGCCGCAAAGAAGTTGGAGCGCGCGCGCATCATGCTCTCGGCCGTGCGCTGCGCGGCCCGCAGCCGTTCCTCGAGCTGCTGCTGTGCGGTGACATCCTGGATCGCGCAGAACAGCACGTCCTCCTCGCGATAGCGAACCGGCGCATAGGTGATCTGCAGAAAGCGCCGATCCTCGGGGGGCAGCTCGGGCTCGGCCGGCACGATGAACTGTGCCGTCGCCGCGAGGCGGCCCACCTTGATGTTCAGCGGCCCGGGCGGAAACGCGGACACGATATGCCGGGGCAGCCGTGGCGGCTCGCCGAGCCGCAGCAGCGTGTCGGCCAGCTGGTTCGACTTGACCACCGCGTCGTCGTGCAGCCTGACGATGCAGAGGCCGATCGGCGTGGTGCTGACCAGCACGTGATTGATCGTTTCGTTCTCGAGCGCGCGCGTCGCTTCCACATGGCTCCGCCGGAGCAGATGAATGTCCCAGTAGCGCGCGGTGATCAGGATCGCGGCGCTCAGCAGCAGCGCCAGTGCGCCGATGAGGGACAGATCGCTGGCCAGCGACGCGATCAGCGCACCCGCGGGCACGAAGTAGACGAAGGCGCCGAACCCCGCGCGCAACGGCTGCACCAGCAGGACGCCGGCGCGCGTGATCTCGAACTTCTCGCGCGGCGCCCGGCGTACCCGGGTAACGATGCGATCGAGTTCGGCCTGCGACATCGCGGGCAACGCGTCGATCGGCTGCTCGGCGCTGTTGAGCAGCAGCAGCGTGGCGCGGTCCTGCATCCGGCTCGTGCGCTGCAGCCGCGCCAGAAATTCCTCGACCGGAATCACGGCCGCGATCAGCGTGGTCGCGAATGCGCCCGAATAGACGGCGGAAACCACGGTCATGACGGGCGTGCCGAGCACGGGGTCGATGCTCGGCCCCAGCCAGACCTGTTCGTTGCGCCGGGGGACCGGTTGCCCGATACGCGCGCGCAGCGCCTCCCCGAGGCGGTCGCGAATATCGGTCGCGAGCGTCGCGGCGAGCAGCGTGGAATGGCCATGGCTGGGGTGATCGCGCGCGATGACGATCGCATACTCGGCCTGCACGTCGACGATATAGGCGCGATGATCGAGTTCGAAGGCCTGCTGCGTCGTGATCGCGGCAGTGGCGATCTGCTGCAGTTGCGCGAGCCGCTCGGGCAGGGCGCTGCCCCATGCCGCGCGCGTGGCGGGTGGCACGAGCACCGCGTATCCGGGGTCCAGTGCCTCGCCGATGCCGGTCTGCTGCACCTGCCGCACGATCTCGGCATCGGCGGGCTGCCGCGCGGGGGTCTCGCGGTTGTACCGCACGGTCAGGTCCGTGCGCCGCAGGAACGACACCTCGCCCTGCAGCATGAGCGAGATCGCGGCGACATGCTGGCCCACGAGGCTACGCCGGTCGTCGAGGTGCCGCGCGGCGGCCAGGCCCGCGAGCAGGGTCGCCGAGACCAGCACGATCGCGATCAGCAGGCCGATGGTCGCGTAGTACAGGTTCCGCTGGCGCCGGGCGTTTTGCGCCAGGGCCTCGAAAGCCTGCGCGAGCGCCTGCTCGGTGCGGTCGAGAATCTGCTGCATGGCGTGCGTCAGATCAGCCCGTTCTCATACGCGTAGCGGATCAGGTCCGTGTTGGTCTGAACGCTGAGCTTGCGCATGGCCACGGTCTTCTGGCTCGAGATCGTACTGACCGAGCGCCCGAGCTTGCTCGCGATCTCGTTGAGCTGGAAGCCCTGCGCATAGAGACGCACGACCTCGAGCTCGCGCAGTGTCAGATCCGTAGCGGGCGCGGTCATCGCCGCGGCGCTGTCGAGGACCGCGCGGATCGATGGCGAATAGAAGTGCCCATTGCTGACCGTGACGTGCACGCATGCGCGCACGATCTCGTCGAGTTCGTCCTCCTTGCTGACGAACGCGCGCACGCCGAGTTTCATCGCCCGCGTGACCACGCCGGGGTTGATCTGCGCGCTGACCACGACGATGCGCGTCTCGGGGTAGCGCCGCGCCAGCCGGCGCAGCAGATTGAAGCCATCCAGCGAGGTGTCGCCGTGGCCCATGCTGAAATCGGTCACGGCGACATCGACCGGGTTCTGGGCCAGCGCCGCAATCAGCTCGCTGCCATTCGTGCATTCGCACGTCACCTGAAATCCCGGCGTTCGATGCAGGCAGTCGCGCAACGCAACCACTACCAGGGGATGATCGTCGGCCAAGGCCACACGGAGGGTTTTCGCCGGCATCCTGAAATTCCTTTCCGCTGTCACGCAGCGTGCTCGTGGCAATCGCTCGTTAAAGTTTAATGCGTCTAAGAGAATAAGGAATACAAGGAATCTACTGACTCAGTCTGAATGGCATGCGAATGTGGAAATCGGAGAGAGGTAAGAGGCGTCTGTGATGACGAAGAGACAATGCGCTAAAGTCAGTCATTGTGTTTGTGATAATCAGATTGCGAAATAGTATTTCTACGAAATCAGAGAAATCGAGTGATGTCGGGAGAATTAAATTTCGCTAAGCAACGATTTAAGTTTCGGGCGGGTTTCGGCAAACTCGGGCCCCAGGACGGAACAGCCCGAAGGATGATGTGTCCCCCGGGCTGCTCCGTGCCTGCGGTAGGTAAGCCCATATGTCCCGCTACGTATGTCCCGCCACGTATACCCAGCCCCGTATGCCCAGCCCCGTATGTCAAGCGTCAAGCCGACACCCTTATCGATGCCGCTCGGGAACGACCATTGGCGCCAGCGCCGGCCGGCACTCAGGCGGTCTGGAGCCGTTCCGCCTGCCGCAGCAGCGCCTGTGGCAGCCCGCCGTACTGCGGCAGCAGGCGCATCACACGCTCCATGAACTGCATGCATCGCTGCGACTGCGCGGGTGCGCCCGGATGCACGAGCTCGGCAGCGGGGTGTTGCATCACGGGGTGGGTCGCGAGCCATGGCGGAACCGTCTTGGCGCCGCGCAGGCGCATCAGCATCAGCAACTCCACCGGGATGGCCTGTTCGACGGGATGGTCGAAGTCGAACAGGTTCGCGCCCGAGTCGAGGCGGCATTGCCGGATACGCCGCTCCGCGAGTTGCAGCATCGTCGCGGCGAACGTGCTTTCGTCCATCCGCCAGCGCTCGCGCGCCTGCGCAAGCGCCACGTCGGCTTTCTGAAACGTGGATGGCGGCACCGGGATGCCAAGTCCCTCGCCGGCAATGCCCACGATCATGCCGGCCATGCCGCCAATCTGGTGGGTGCCGGACAGCTCGCCATCGGCCTCGAACCAGGATTCCAGCGCGAACGCCGCCAGTTCGGACCAGTCGAGCGCCAGCAGCATGGCGATCTGCAGCGCCATGTCGCGCTCGTACACCTGCCGCCGGCAGGGTCCGCTCCACTGCTCCTTGTGAAGCGCGAGCGCATGCGTGCCGGCAAGCCCTTCCACAACGCCTAGCTGCAGCGACAGCCAGTTCGTCGCCGGCAGCGTTTCGCCGCCGCTGAGGTCGATGGCCCGCCATTGGCGCAGCCGGCCGAGCCAGTACATGGCACGCGCCGCACGCGGTAACGGCACTGCGTGCGGCGTGGCGAGAAACGTCGCGAGGGTGTCGCGGTACATGGCGTTCAGCGCCACAGCCTCGGCCTGTGCCGTGTGAATGACGGTTTGCCGAGCTAGTTCTGCCTCCATTCCTTTGGTGATCTTCCCTGGCATTTGAGATCTCGTCGTTGTGTGAAAGGCGACACTAAGGCGAGACGTATTTATGGTCCATCGGAATTTATCTAAAAGAAACAAAGCGTGATGTTGTTTCCTAGTATTCGAATGAGGTCCCGTTTGGAGGAGTGAGAATGAAATTTAAAGATATTGCTATTTAAGAGTGTGATCTGGTTGTGGAAAATCGCTAGGTTTTGAGTAAATGGCCACGCAAATACAGTCGCGTGGCGATCCAACAGGAAGAACATGATGAGAACTCCTATGTTTCGATGCCGCGTTGCCGCGGCGGGGGCCGCGCTCCTTGCGGGTCTTTCCACCTCGGTGCTCGCCACCGGCATGGTTCCCGAGACGTCGGTCGTGCTGCTCAACGAGGCCGACGGCGAGACGACGATGAACGTCAAGAACAGCGACGCGGTGCCGCAGCTCCTCCACTCGTCGATCAACCACATCGAGGAAGACACGGAAGACCTGGTCGTGGTCACGCCGCCGGTGGCGCGCGTGGAAGCCAACGAGACGCAGGTCGTGCGCTTCCTGTTGCGTACCAAGACGCCGCTCAAGACCGAGCGGCTGGCGCGCGCCGTCTTCGAAGGCATTCCGCCCAAGGAAACCAAGCCCGGCGAGGCGCGCGTGACGATGACCGTGCGCCAGGACCTGCCGCTGGTCATTCATCCCAGGGGCCTGCCGCTGGAACGCGAACCCTGGAAGCTGCTCAAGGTCTCGGTGACCGGCGGCGAGCTGGTCGTGACGAACGACAGCCCGTATGTCGTGCGCCTTGCGCAGAACGTGCAGTTCCAGCCCGGCGGCCAGACCGCCGAACTGCCCCGCCCTTACGTGCTGCCGAAGACCACCGTCAAGGTCGATCTGAAGGGCGGCCTCAAGGACGGTCCGAAGGACGCGCCGAAGGTGGCGCCCGCGGCGGCCGCCAGCCTGCGGCTGTTTCCCGCGACGTTGTATGGGTTTGCAGTGGAGAGCTATGACGCACCGCTGACTTCCGCACAGGCCGCCAAGTAGTCGTGTTGGAGCCTGTCATGCATCGTTCTTCGAGGGTGGCGCGTCGCGCCACCGTACCCGCGCTTTCCGCGATCGCGCTGGCCGTCCTGGCGCTCGGCGGCATCCAGCCCGCCCGGGCCGCCGAGCCTGAATCTTCCCCACCCACCTCGCCCGCGGCCCCGGCCGCGGAGACGCAGTTCGACCTCGAGATGATGAAGTCGCGCGGTATCGATCCGAAGGTGGCGGAGTACTTCATGCAGCAGGCCAGATTCACGCCAGGCATGACGGCGGTAACGCTCAGCGTCAACGGCCAGCGCAAGGGCGCCGCGATGGCGCGCTTCGACGAAAAGGGGCAACTCTGTTTCGATCGCCGCTTCCTGACGCGCGCGGGGCTGCGTTTGCCGAGCGATGCGCAGGCGCCCCTCACACAGGACGCGCGGGCCGACGCGGGCCGGCCCGCGCTCGACGCGGCGGCGCAGGGCGGCCAGTGCCTTGGCTTCCGCGAGGCCTATCCGCAGACGGTGGTCACGCTCAAGCCCAATGCCGCGCTCGTCGAACTGCTCGTTCCGACCGACGCGCTGGTGCCCGATGCGCAGGCACAGGCCGACTACACGAGCGGCGGCACGGCCGCGTTGCTCAACTACGATCTGCTGGCGGTCGGCAATACGTTCGCCGGCGGCAGTTCGAAGTACTATTCGGCCGCCACCGAGTTCGGCTTCAACATGGGCGACTGGATCGTGCGCAACCGCAACATGTACAGCAACGACGGCACCACGTCGACGTTCTCGCATCTGTACGCGTATGCGCAGCGCACGTTCGTCAGCCAGCAGGCGGTGTTCCAGGGCGGCGAGATCAATGTCGCCAACTCCATCTTCCCGGGGCCGGCCATCTACGGCGCGCAATGGATGCCCGAGATGGCACTGCGCCGACCCGCCAATCCCGGCACCGCGGTCGAGGGCATCGCGCAGACGCAGGCGCGCGTGGAAGTGCGCCAGGCCGGCGCGGTGATCTACACGACAGTCGTGCCACCGGGTCCATTTACGCTGACGAATATCCCGCTGCTGAACGGCAGCAACGACCTCGAGGTCACGGTGATCGAGGCGACGGGCGCGTCCCGCCGCTTCGTGGTGCCGGCGGCGCAGCTTGGCGGCGGCACGCTCGGCGTCACGCCCGGCTATGCGTTCGCGGCCGGCAAGCTGCGGCAGCTCGGTGACGACCCGGCAGTCAAACCGTGGATGGCGACCGGTACCGGTACGTGGCAACTCGGCCGGAACGCGGGACTGACCGGCGGCGTGATGGTGGGCACCCAGTACCAGGCCGCCGCGGCGGGTGTCGATGCGCGGCTCTTCGGCAATACCAATGCGAGCCTGCGCGGCATTTTCTCCAACGCCACGCGCGAGTCCAACCGGGGCGCGCAGCTGACGGGATCGCTGTCCACGCAGCTGAACGCGTCGTTCTCGGTCAACGTCACCGCGACGCAGCAGACGCCTGGCTACCGGTCGATCACCGATACCACGCAGGACACGACGAACGACTGGGTCAACAGCCACTATCGCGGGCAGTACACGGGCGGCGTGGCATGGAGCCACGAAGTGCTCGGCGCGTTCTCCCTGAACTACAGCCGGTCCACGCTGTTCGTCGGTAGCGCCACGCAGCGCGTGACGGGCTCGTGGGGCAAGACGTTCAAGTATGCGACGGTGTCCCTCAGCGTGGAGAAGGGCATCGGCGGCAATTCGGCCAACAACGGCAACTCCGTCTACCTCAGCCTGTCGGTGCCGCTCGGCAGGCGCAGCGTGCGCGGATACGTCAATCGCGTCGACGGTTCGACGCGACTCGGCGCCACGTACAACGAGGTGGTCAACGACGTCTTCAACTACAGCCTCAACGCCGAGACGCGGCCGGGCGAGGGCAGTGCGTCGGCCTCGGCGAATGCGTCGATCACGCCGTACTACACGCGTGCCAATGTCGGCGTGGCGCAGTACGGTTCCAGCAGCACCTCGTACAACGCGGAACTCAGCGGCGGCGTGCTCGCGCACAAGCACGGCGTCACGTTCGCGCCGTACCCCATCAGCGATACGTTCGGCGTCGCCTCGCTCGGCAGCGATCTGTCGGGCGTCAAGATCTCGACCCCGCAGGGTCCGGTATGGACCGATGCCTGGGGCCGCGCGGTCATCTCGACCGCGCCCGCGTACGCGCAGTCGCGGCTGGAGGTGGCCACGAGATCGCTGCCGCGCAATGTCGACATCGGCAATGCGTTCATGCAGATCAATCCGGGCCGCGGGTCCGTGAGCTACGTGAACTTCGATGTCGTCAAGGTCCGCCGCCTGCTGCTGCGCACGGTCGACGCGGCGGGCAATCCGCTGCCGCGCAATGCGACGGTGACCGATGCCGGCGGCAACTTCGTCACGACGGTGCTCAACGACGGCACGATCTTCCTCTCGAATTCGAGCGTCGGTGCCGGCCTGCGAGCGGTGGATCAGTCGGGGAATGCCTGCGCGCTGGAATTTACGGTGCCCGTGGCGCAGGACCTGGATGCCTATTTCGACGAGGTGGAGGCACGTTGCGTGCCGCTGGCCGCGTCAACGGAAGGAGCGCGCAAATGACGCGAGATGACACGATGCTCGCTGCCATGCGGGCGATGACGGCACGCCTGCTCGCCGTTGCGGCCCTGACCGCGACGGGTGTGGCGATGGCGCAGGCCCCCCAGGGGCCGCAGGCGCCGCGCCCCGCGGGCCCGGCCGCGCCAGCCGCGCCGATGGTCTCGGCACCGCCGGCGGAGCGTTGCCAGCTGATGCTCAGCGAAGGCGGCGTCGAGTACGGCGCGATGACGCGCTATCGGCTGGAGTCCAGCAATGGCGGTACCGAGCTGTCGCTGGGCAAGCGGCGCATGACGATGAACGTGACCTGCACCAAGGCATCGATGCTCGGCATCGTGTTCCGGGCGCCGTCCGCGGGGGGCGACTACGTGTTTGGCAACGTTGGCGGCAAGAGCGGCAAGGTCGCGCTGCTGATGTCCGAGGCGCAGATCGATGGCCAGCCCGTGCAGCTTGGCAACGCGACCGCCGCGGGTACGCTGCCCGCGACGCTCGGCAGTTCGGCGCGCTTCATGCCGGGCCAGGCGATCGTCCCCGTGATCGATGGCCGTCCGGCGCAGGGCATGCGCTTCTCGGCGACCGTGGAGATCGATCCCTCGGTGCCGCGCGGCAACAGTCAGGTGGCATCGCCTACGCCGCTCCAGTCCAATGGCGCGTTCGAGGTGCTCTGGCGATGAGGGGCGGGCCCGATGGTACGGATCGGGCATTTTGCTTAGAATGGTTCGCATCGTCGTGCCCCATGGAAGCTGCCGATGCAAGTGCCCCCGAAACTGCCGGACGACATGGCGCGCGTGGCCACGCTGCGCGCGCTCAACGTGCTCGACACCTCTGCCGAGGAGCGGTTCGATCGGCTGACGCGTCTTGCCAAACGCCTGTTTGATATCCCGATCGCGCTGGTCAGCCTCGTCGACGAAAACAGACAGTGGTTCAAGTCCTGCCAGGGCCTCGATATCAGGGAGGCGCCACGCAGTACATCGTTTTGCGGGCATGCAATCTGCAGCGACGACGTGTTGCTGATTCCCGATGCCACGCTCGACCTCCGCTTTCACGACAACCCGCTTGTCACGGGCGACCCCCATATCCGCTTCTATGCGGGGCGGCCGCTGGCGGCGCCCAATGGCGCCAAGCTCGGCACGCTGTGCCTGATCGATCGTCGGCCGCGCACGCTCGATGCCGAGGAGATGGCGCTGCTGCATGACCTCGCCGACATGGCCGAGCGCGAACTGGCCGCGGTGCAGATGGCCACCATCGATGAACTGACGGCACTCTCCAACCGGCGCGGATTTGCCATGCTGGCCCAGCACGCGCTCGATATGTGCCGGCGCTTTCTGCGGCCGGCGACGCTCGTCTACATGGACATGAACGGCTTCAAGGCGATCAACGACCGCTTCGGCCATGCCGAGGGAGATCGCGCGCTGGCCGCGTTCGGCCAGGCGCTGCGCACGGCGTTCCGCGACTCGGACCTCGTCGCGCGCATGGGGGGCGACGAGTTCGCGGTGCTGCTGACCAATACCGATTCCGACGGCGCCGGCGATGCGCTCGTGCGGTTGCGCACCCATGTCGAGACGTGGAACGGCGGCAATACGCGCGCCTATGCGCTCGATTATTGCGCCGGGGTCATCGCGTTCGACCCGGCACGTCATATGAACGTGCAGGACCTGATGGCCGAGGCCGACGGCGCGATGTATGCGCAGAAGGCCCAGCGCAAGCGCCGGCGCGCATCGCCATCGTCGCGCGGCCGGTCCTCGGCGGCCTAGGCCGGGGACGTCAGGAAACCTCCACGCAGGCCTCGATCTCCACGCAGGCACCGAGCGGAATCTGCGCGACACCGAACGCGGAACGCGCGTGGCGGCCGCGCTCGCCAAAGACTTCCGCCAGCAGTTCCGATGCCCCGTTGGTGACGAGGTGCTGCTCGGTGTAGTCCGGCGTGGAATTGACGAGGCTCATGACCTTGACGATGCGCGTGACGCGGTTGAGGTCGCCAAGATGCGTATGCAGCGTGGCGAGCAGGTCGATCGCGACGCGGCGCGCGGCGGTCTTGCCTTCCTCGGTGGTCATGGTCGCGCCGAGCTTGCCTGCCCATACGGCGCCATCGCGCTTGGCGATATGGCCGGACAGGTACACCACGTTGCCTGTCTGGGCGCTCATCACATAGGCCGCGGCGGGCGCGGCGGCGGCGGGCAATTCGATGCCGAGTTTGGCCAGCTTGTCGTAGACGTTCATGCTTGAGGTTTCCGTTCGCTGCTGAATCCATCGAGTTCCTTCACAAGGCTGCGCGCGGCCAGTTCGACCAGTGCGCCGCCTTTTTCGGGTGTCGCCAGTGCGGGGTTGGAGCCGATGCGGCCATCGGGAAAGCGCGCGCGGAAGTCGCGGGCTTCGCGGATGGGACCGTTCGGCGCGATGGGAGGCGAGAATTCCGCGGTCTTCTTCAGTTCCGGGAACGCCCACTGCGTGACGGCGATCTCCGACGGCGTGGCATGGGAGCCGTGGCCTTCGGGGAACTGCTCGCGCGCGAGGTCGCCCACGCCTTCGAGGTCCCACCAGTTCACGAGCTTCAGCGCAAAGCCGGCATCGCGCCTTGCGAAGCTCGATTCGGCATAGATCTCGGAGAATGCGGCTTCGATCGAGGCGATATTGCCGCCGTGGCCGTTCAGGAACAGGATCTTCTCGAAGCCGTGCACGGACAGCGAGCGGATCCAGTCCGTGATCGCGGCGACGAAGGTGCTTGGACGCAGCGAGATGGTGCCCGGGAAGCCCAGATGATGCTGGGCCATGCCGATATTGAACGTGGGCGCGACCAGGATATCGGCGTTCTTTTCCGCTTCGCGCGCGATGATCTCGGGGCACAGCCAGTCGGTGCCGAGCAGGCCGGTGGGGCCGTGCTGCTCGTTGGAGCCGATCGGCACGACCACCGTGCGGCTGCGCTTGAGGTAGGCCTCGATCTCGGGCCAGGTCGAAAAAGATAACAGCATGGGTTGCTCCTTGTTGCGCGGATAGCTTTATTGGGGGGTGGCGACGGTCGTCGTCTTCGGGAGTTTGTTGGCGAACACGATCAGCGCGGCGACAACGGGCAGGACGGCCATCATCAGCACGCCGAGATGCAGGTTGCCGGTGGCGGTCTTGGCCCAGCCGATCATCGCGGGACCCCAGAAACCGCCGGACAGGCCGATCGTGTTGATCAGTGCGATGCCGCCCGCGGCGGCCGGGCCCTTGATGTACTCGGGCGGCATGGCCCAGAACACGGTGTAGGCCATCCACAGCCCCATGGTAGCCACGGTCAGCAGCGCGAGCGACAGGTAGAGGTGGCCGTCCGCGAGGGTCGTGCAGGCGAGGATGACGCCGGCGCCCAGCGCGGGCAGCGCGCAGTGGAAGCGGCGTTCGCCGAGCCGGTCCGAACGGCGGCCCATGTAGTACATGCCGAAAGCGGCGGCGATATAGGGAATGGCCGCGTACCAGCCCAGTTGCACGAGGTCCGTGACGCCCTGCGCCTTGATGATGGTCGGCAGCCAGAAGCTGATGGCATAGATGGCCGCGATGATGCAGAAGTATGCGAACGCGAGGACGTACACGCGCATGTCCTTGGCCACGGCGAGGAACGAGTGGCTGTGCGCCGCATGCGTGCCGAGTTCGGACTCCAGCAGCACGCGCTCGCGGTCGGTCAGCCATTTGGCGTCGGCCGGGCGATTCGGAATGAGGCGCAGCGCGGCAATGCCGAGCAGGATGCAGGGCAAGCCTTCGACGAGGAACATCCATTGCCAGCCGGCCAGATTGCCGGTGCCGGCGAGCGTGGTCATCAGCCATGCGGAGGCGGGCGCGCCGACGATGCCGCCGATGGGGCCCGCCAGGAACACGATGGCGATGGCGCGCGCCATGCGCTGCGGGCCGTACCAGCACGACAGGTAATAGATCATGCCGGGCGCGAAGCCCGCTTCGAACACGCCGAGCAGGAAGCGCATGGCGTAGAACGTGGGCACGTCGCGCACGAACAGCATGCAGGCCGAGGTGATGCCCCAGAGCACGAGGATGCGGCTGAAGGTCTTGCGCGCCCCGATGCGCGGCAGCATGAGGTTGCTCGGGATCTCGAACAGCACGTAGCCGATAAAGAAGATGCCCGCGCCCACGCCGTAGGCCGCGTCGGAGAACCCGAGGTCGCTCTGCATCTGCAGCTTGGCGAAACCGACGTTCACGCGGTCCAGATACGCGAACAGGTAACAGACCAGCAGGAACGGCAGCAGCCGGAAGTTGATTTTCCGGTAGAGCGCCGAAATCTCGTCGACGACCCCCGTGGTCGAAATTGCCAGCATGCCTGTCTCCTGTGGGTGTGCTGTCGATCATGGCAAACGGTTGGATGACTACCAAGAGCAACTAAGTTCACGGATCGTTCTGATTTGAGCAACGCAGGCCGGAATTGCGGTATCTTGGCGGGCAGACAGGGAGGGGCGGGGATGCGGGAAATCAACCAACAACGGCTGCGGTACTTCCGCGAGGTACTCGTGCACGGCACCATTCGCGGGGCGGCCGATGCGCTCAATACCTCGCCGTCGGTGATCACGCGGCAGGTCAAGCTGCTCGAAGATGAACTCGACGTCACATTGTTCGAGCGGCTGCCGCGCGGCGTGCGGCCGACCGAGGCGGCGCTGCATCTGCTGGAGTTCTGGCAGGGATACCGGTCTCATCAGGAAAAGCTCGAGGACCAGCTGCACGCGCTCAAGGGGCTTCAGCAAGGGCGGGTGACGCTCGCGATCAGCGAGGGGTTCGTCGATCCGCTCGTGAACCAGGTGCTGGCGCCGTTCTGCGCGCAGTACCCGAATCTCGATATCGACATGCAGATCCTGCCCGTCGATGATGTGCTGGGCGAGGTGGCGGAGAGTCGCGCGCATATCGGACTGGCCTACAACCCGCCGCCGCACGCGAATATCGTCTACCGGGCGAGCTCGCCGCAGCCGGTGGTGCTGCTGGCGCGGCCCGATCATCCGCTCGTGACGCGCGGCGGCAGCGCGCGGATCGCGGACCTGCTCGACTATCCGCTCGCGCTGATGCCGTCCTCGTTCGGTATCGGGCATGCGGCCAAGATGGTGGAGTTCGCCGAGAACGTGAAGATCCGCGCGACGCTCGTCACCAACTCGCTGACCGCGCTCAAGCAGTTCGTCGCCTACGAGAACTTCGTCACGCTGATTGGCGCGTTTGCTGCATACAGGGAGATTGCCGCGGGGACGCTCGCGGTGGTGCCGATTGCCCACCCGCTGTTTCAGGGCGTCCACGCGCGGCTGCTGGTCAAGGAAGGCAGGCCGCTGCCGGCGGCGGCGCTGGAGCTGCTCGATCATCTGCTGCGGCATATGCCGATGTTTGCCGGCGACCGGAAGCCGTGATGTCGATGCCCCGCAAGGGTGCCGGGCTCCGGGCTTGCACCGTCATGGTGCTGCCGCCGAATCGTTCGCGATGATCGTATGCACGGCTGTGGGGCCGGAGTGCCCGCGCGGCGTCTGCGATTGAGACCAAATATTGCATACAAAGCTGGCATGCCGTTTGCGTTGTCAGAGGCCATCGACAATCCGCCCCTGACAAAAAGGACCTGCCGCCCATGCCTTCGAATGTTTTCGTTTCGCGCGTCCGTCGCACCTTTCTGCTGGCCACCGCGGCCGGCGCCTGTCTCGCCAGCCTGACGCTCTCCGCGCCGGCCCGCGCCGATGCGCTGGACGATGTGACGAAGGCCGGTGTCCTGCGCGTCGCCGTGCCGCAGGACTTTCCGCCGTTCGGCTCGATCGGTGCCGATATGGCGCCACAGGGCCTCGATATCGACGTGGCCGCGCTGATGGCCAAGAAGATGGGCGTCAAGCTGCAGCTGGTGCCCGTGACGAGCACGAACCGCGTGCCGTACCTGCAGACGAAGAAGGTCGATCTGATCATCTCCAGCCTCGGCAAGAACCCCGAGCGCGAGAAGGTGCTCGACTTCTCGGAAGCCTATGCCCCGTTCTATAACGGCGTGTTCGGCCCGGCCGACATGGCCGTCAAGACCGCCGCCGATCTGGCCGGCAAGACCGTCGGCGTGACGCGCGGCGCGGTCGAAGACCTGGAACTCAGCAAGATCGCGCCGCCCAATGCCACGATCAAGCGCTACGAGGACAACAACGCGACGATCTCGGCGTTCCTGTCGGGCCAGGTGCAACTGATTGCGACCGGCAACGTGGTGGCGTCGGCGATCATCGCCAAGCATCCGCCCAAGACGCCGGAAACCAAGTTCCTGATCAAGAATTCGCCGTGCTTCATCGGCCTGAACAAGGGCGAGACGCGCCTGCAGGAAAAGGTGAATGCGATTCTGGCCGAGTCGAAGAAGGATGGCTCGCTGAACTCGCTGTCGATCAAGTGGCTGCTGCGTCCGCTGCCGGCACAACTCTGATCCGCGGCGAATGGCATATCAGTTCGATTTCGGCTCGATCCTCGGCTATACCGACGTGCTCGCGAAGGGCATCGCGGTGACCGCGCAGCTGACGGTCACCGGGGGGGTGCTCGGCGTGGCCGTGGCCATCCTCGGCGCGTGGGCACGCACCGAGGGGCCGCGCTGGCTGCGCGCCGTGGTGGGGGCGTATGTGGAGGTCATCCGCAATACGCCGTTCCTGATCCAGTTGTTCTTCATCTTCTTCGGGCTGCCCAGCCTGGGCGTGCAGTTGCCCGAGATGGTGGCGGCCTCGCTGGCGATGGTGATCAACCTGGGCGCCTACGGCACGGAGATCGTGCGCGCGGGCGTGGCCGCCACGCCGCGGGGCCAGTACGAAGCGGGTGCCAGCCTCGCGATGTCGCGCGTGCAGGTGTTCCGGCACGTGGTGCTGCGTCCGGCGCTGCAGAAGATCTGGCCCGCGCTGTCGAGCCAGATCGTGATCGTGATGCTCGGGTCGGCGGTCTGCTCGCAGATTGCCGCGCAGGACCTGACCTATGCGGCCAACTTTATCCAGGGCCGCAACTTTCGCGCGTTCGAGGTGTATCTGGTCAGTACGTTGATCTATCTGGGGCTCGCCTTGCTGCTGCGGCAGTTGCTGCGCGCGTTGGGTCGGAGCCTTTTTGTCAGGAAGTCCCGATGATCGAGTTTTCGTTATGGGACATCGTCCGCAACCTGCTGCTCGCGGCGCGCTGGACGGTACTGCTGTCGCTGGTGGCATTCGTCGGCGGCGGGCTGGTCGGGCTGCTGGTGCTGTTCGGCCGCACGTCGCGGCGCGCATGGGTACGGCGCGCGATGTCCGTCTACATCGAAGTGTTCCAGGGCACGCCGCTGCTGATGCAGCTGTTCCTCGCGTTCTTCGGGCTCGCGCTGTTCGGCATCGACGTGCCCGCATGGCTCGCGGCCGGACTGGCGCTGACGCTCTGGACCGCGGCATTCCTCGCCGAGATCTGGCGCGGCTGCGTGGAGTCGATTCCGCGCGGGCAATGGGAAGCCTCGGCCAGTCTGGCCATGGGGTACGTGCAGCAGATGCGTCACGTGATCCTGCCGCAGGCGCTGCGCATCGCGGTGGCGCCGACGGTCGGGTTTGGCGTGCAGGTGATCAAGGGCACCGCGCTCGCGTCGATCATCGGCTTTACCGAACTGTCGAAGGCCGGCACGATGATCGTCAATGCGACGTTCCAACCGTTTACCGTTTATGCGGCCGTGGCGCTGATGTACTTCGCGCTGTGCTGGCCGCTCTCGCAATACAGCAGGAAGCTCGAGGAGAAGTTCCATGGCGCTCATCGCCATTGAGGATGTCCGCAAGTCGTATGGCGCCAACGAGGTGCTGAAGGGTGTGTCCCTGTCCGTGGAACCGGGCGAGGTCATCGCGATCATCGGCAAGAGCGGCTCGGGCAAGAGCACGCTGCTCCGCTGCATCAACGGGCTCGAGCAGATCGACTCGGGCGCGATCACGGTGGCGGGCGCGCATCTGGCGAACAGCGAATTGCAGCTGCGCGCGCTGCGGCTCAAGGTCGGCATGATCTTTCAGCAGTTCAACCTGTTTCCGCATCTGAGCGCGGGCCGCAACGTGATGCTGTCGCCGATGATCGTCAAGGGCACGCCCGAGGCGAAGGCGCGCGAACTGGCCGAGACCAATCTCGCGCGCGTGGGGCTGTCGGCGAAGTTCGATGCCTACCCCGACCAGTTGTCCGGCGGGCAGCAGCAGCGCGTGGCCATCGCGCGTGCACTGGCGATGGAGCCGATGGCGCTGCTCTGCGACGAGATTACGTCGGCGCTCGATCCGGAACTGGTCAACGAAGTGCTGCAGGTCGTGCGCGGGCTGGCCAGCGAAGGCATGACGCTGCTGATGGTCACGCACGAGATGCGCTTTGCGCGCGAGGTGTGCGACCGCGTTGTGTTCATGCATCAGGGCAGGGTGCACGAAATCGGCGCGCCGGAGAGCGTGTTCTCCAATCCGCAGACGCCCGAACTCCAGCAATTCCTCGGGATGGTGACGGCCTGATCGCTCAGGAACGGGCAACGCGGCGCGCACAATATATGCGATGCCGTTGGGGTCTTCGCGCGTGCCATACGCACGCCTGAAATTTGTGGCAGGCTTGCTCCGCTGACCTACCCCCGCCTGGAGGTGTGCCATGACGCAACGTCAATTCGAGCAATTCCCGTCCAACGAGCAACAGGATGTGGCGGCCGTCGTCCAACTGGTTGGACTGATGCCGCAGGACTTCGAGATTTCCGATGTCAATGGCACATCGGCTCGCCAGGTGACAGTCAGGCGCCAGAGTACGGGCGCGGCCAGCGTCTACGACGCGGGGCCGGGCACCGCATGGGTGGAGGAGTTCGAGAGCGATCTCGAGTGCGGGTTATTCGGGCAGGTTTCGCATTAAGCCTGGCGCGAAGCGGACTGAACGATCGACGCACCGGCCGCGAGTTCCTTGAGCAGCGACAGCGACGCTACCGCGGGCATGCGGTAGGGGTCGAGCTCGCCCTGCGCCGAGTACTTGAGCAGCGTGGCGGGATTGAGCTTGCCCACGTTGACGCGCCCCATCGACCAGACCGAGAACTCGCGTTCGGCGATCTCCGCGAAATCGAGCAGTACCACGTCCTCGTGGCGCGCGTCGCGGCCGATGTTCAGGAACAGCCGCGACACCGTCGCACGCTCGCCTTCGAGCGCCTGCAGGAAGATGCCATTGCCGTGGCACAGCACGCCCGTGATGCCATGGCGCGTGTTGCCGGCCATGCTCGTCTCGAAGATGGCATCGAGCGTGGCGGCGTCGAGGGGTTCCTTCGCGCGGCTTGCGTAGAGCAGTCGGACTAGCATGGGTCAGCCTTTGTTGAGGTGCAGCAGCGTGAGGAATTCGCGCCGCAGCTTGTCGTCCTTGAGGAACGAGCCGCGCATCACGCTGTTGGTCATCTTGGCGTCGGTATCGCGCACGCCGCGCCAGTGCATGCAGAAGTGCTCGGCTTCCATGACGATGGCGAGGCCGTCGGGGTTCATCTTTTCCTGCAGCAGGTCGGCCACCTGCGCAACGGCTTCTTCCTGGATCTGCGGGCGGCACATGATCCATTCGGCAAGGCGCGCGTATTTCGACAGGCCGATCAGGTTCGAATGCCGGTTCGGCATCACGCCGACCCACAGCTTGCCGATGATCGGGCACAGGTGGTGCGAACATGCGCTGCGCACGCGGAGAGGCCCGACGATCATCAGTTCATTGAGCTGCTCGACGTTCGGGAACTCGGTGGTTTCCGGCGCCCGCGCATAGCGGCCCGCGAAAATTTCCTTGAGGTACATCTTGGCCACGCGCCGCGCGGTCTCGCGCGTGTTGTGGTCCTGATCGACGTCGATCACGAGCGTGCGCAGCACCTCTTCGAGCTTGGCCTGCACTTCGCCCTGGAGCGCATCGAGCTCGCCGGGCTCGATATAGCGCGCGATATTGTCGTTCGCATGGAACCGCACGTTGGCGGCCAGCAGACGCGCCCGAATGCGCTCGGAAACACCGCTGGCAGCGGAAACCTCGGTTGCCGGCGGGACGGAGACGGGGACGGGCGCGGGTTGATCCTGATCTGACATGTAAACCGCTGTCTGTGGAGAGGCGCCATCGTGCGCAATGCTTCACTATATGGCAGTTCGAATGTTGCTACAACCGCGCGGCGGGCACCTCGCCGGACGGCGCCTGCGCGGCGATCCGCCGAGCCGCGGCCAGAAACTGCTGGACATGGCGGTCGTCCGTATCCTGCTGCGTGGCCAGCGCGATGCCGATGCGGGCTGCGGGGCGAGGGCTCGTGATGCGCAGAAAGCGCACGCGGCGGTTGGTATAGCGGGCGGTGACGCCCGGGACGAGCGCCACGCCGAGGCCGCTTTCGACAAGGCTGACGATGGTCTGGACCTGCACGGCTTCCTGCGCGATGCGGGGGACGAAGCCCGCCTGCTGGCACATCAGCATCGCCACGGCCTGCAGGTTGGGGACGTCGGCGCTCGGGTGCATGATGAACGGTTCGCTGGCCAGCGTCTTCAGCGCGATGCCCGATTGCTGCGCGAACGCGCTGTCGGCCGGCACGGCCGCGACGAAGGTGTCGGACTCCAGCGGCAGCAGCGTGAACGGGCCGCTGCTCAGGATCGGAAAGCGCACGAGGCCCGCATCGAGCTGGCCGCGTTCGATGCGGTCGAGGATCGACGCCGATGTCGACTCGTGCAGGATCAGTTCGATGCCCGGATGGGCGTCCCGAAACGCAGGAATCAGCTTGGGCAGCAGCGCATAGGTGGCGGACCCCACGAAACCGATGCGCAGCGCCCCGCGCTCGCCATGCGCGGCGGAAACCGCGGCCGCGCGGGCCTGGCCAGCGTGGAACAGTGCGCGCCGGGCATCGTTGAGCGCGGCCTCGCCGGCTTGCGTCAGCCGCACGCCGCGTGTGGTGCGCACGAACAGCGGCGTGCCCAGTTCGGCCTCGAGCTTGCGGATGGAAATCGACAGCGGGGGCTGGGCCATATGCAGGCGCTCGGCCGCCCGGTGGAAGTTGCCGGTCTCGGCGAGCACGACGAACTGCTGCAACTGGCGCAGATCCATGGTGATATCCAGACGATATCGGTTATTAAAAAACTAATATTAGACTGAATACCCTCGGCTGGACTAGTCTTTGGCCTCGAACAAAATAGACAGGAGACCCGGCATGTTGCCCCTATCCGGAATTCGCGTGGTCGATCTCTCGACCGTGGTCATGGGGCCCTACGCGAGCCAGTGGCTGGCGGACCTCGGCGCGGAGGTGATCAAGGTGGAGACGCCCGACGGCGACTCCACGCGCCGCACGGGGCCGGCGACCGAAGACGGCATGTCCGCGATCTTCCTCGGCGTCAACCACAGCAAGAAGAGCGTGGTGCTCAACCTCAAGCAGCCCGCCGCGCAGCAGGCATTGCACCGGTTGCTCGAGACTGCGGACGTCTTCCTGCACAGCATGCGGCCGCAGAAGCTCGGCAAGCTCGACCTCGATCCCGCCAGCGTGATGGCGCGCCATCCGCGGCTGGTCTACGTGAGCCTGCTCGGCTTCGCGGAAGACGGCCCTTACGGCGGCCGCCCCGCCTACGACGACATCATCCAGGGCCTGTGCGGCAATGCCGCGCTGATGGCCGCGCAGACCGGCACGGTGCGCTATTTCCCGACGATCGCGGCGGACAAGACCAGCGGTCTCGTGGCCGCGCTGTCGATCTCGGCGGCGCTGGCGGGACGCGAGCGCAATGGCGGCAAGGGCACGATGGTCGAGGTGCCGATGTTCGAGTCGATGGTCGCGTTCAACCTCGTCGAGCATCTGTACGGCCAGCACTTCGAGCCGCCGCGCGCGCGGGCCGGCTATCCGCGCGTGCTGGCGCCGCTGCGCCGGCCGTATCAGACCGCCGACGGGTACGTCTGCATGATGCCGTACACCGATGCGCACTGGCGCGACTTCTTCCGCGCATCGGACCGAGACGACCTGGCCACCGATGCGCGCTTCGCCGATATCGCGGCGCGCACGCGGCATATCGAGACGCTGTACGAAATCACGGGCGAGCTCGTGCGCGAGCGCGGTACCGACGAGTGGCTCGGCATCTGCGAAGACCTGCAGATTCCGGTGGCGCGTGTGAACGGGCTGGACGAGCTCGTCGATGATCCGCATCTGCGCGAGACGGGTTTCTTCGATACGGTCGCGGACCCGGCGATGGGCACGCTGCGCTTCCCCGGTGCGCCGGTGCGGTTCGATGGCGAGCGCGGGCACGCCGCGGTGCCGCCAAGGCTGGGCGAGCATACGCGCGAGGTGCTTGGCGGCATTGGGCTGACCGATGCGGAGATCGATGCGCTGCGATAAGCAGATCCATAAAGAGGAGACGACATGACGCAACCGCAACGCCTGGGACAAGGCTTCTACTGGCAGGACATCAAGGAAGGGCAGGTGTTCGAGACCTTCCGCCGCACGGTCACGGAGACCGACCTCGTCAACTTTATCTCGGTCACGGGCATGCTCGAGGCCATCTTTATCGAAGCCGGATACGAAGCCGGTGCGATCAAGGGCCGCCCGGTGCCGGCGGCGCTGACCTATGCGCTGATCGAGGGCTTCATCCTGCAGACGATGATCCAGGGCACGGGGCTGGCCATGCTTGAGCTCACGCAGAAGATCCATGGCCCCGTGCTGGTGGGGGACACCATCGGCGCGCGCGTCACGGTGACGGGCGTGCGGCCGACGTCCAAGAGCGGACGCGCGGTGGTGGACTCGTCGATCGAGGTGTTCAACCAGCGCGGCGAATGCGTGATGACTTACACCGCGCGGCGCTTGCTGGCGGGACGGGAGTAACGGGGGAGGCAACCACGCGGGGAGCGCCTCCGTCTGGTTGCCTTCATAGCAGTCACGGTTTTTACCGGAGGAGACACGACATGCCATTCCAGAGCAAAAATGCCGGGCATATCCACATCGCACCGTCGCGCCGCACGCTGCTGCGCGCGCTGACGGGTATCGCGCTGGGCGCGGCCCTCTCGCCGCACGCCGCGCGCGCATCGGACTACCCCGACCGGCCGATCCGGCTCGTGGTGCCATTCCCGCCGGGCGGTCCGACGGACCTCGTCTCGCGCGTCATCGCGAAGAAGATGTCCGACGAACTCGGGCAGCAGGTGCTGGTCGATAACCGTCCCGGGGCCAACGGCAATATCGGCAACGAGATCGTGGCCAAGGCGCCCGCAGACGGGTACACGGTGCTGTACAACACGTCGTCCATCGCGCTTAGCCCCGCGCTCTACAAGAAGCTGTCTTATGACGTGAAGCGCGACCTGCTGCCGGTGGCGATGACGGCCAACGTGCCGCTCGTGCTCGAGGTCAACGCGCAGGTGCCGGTGAACACGGTGCCCGAGTTCGTGGCGTGGGTGAAGGCCAATCCGGGCAAGTTCACCTATGGGTCCGCAGGCAATGGCAACGTCACGCATCTGACCGCGTTCCTCGTGCTGCAGGCGAATGGCCTTAGCGCCGTGCATGCGCCGTACAAGGGGAGCGCCCCGGCGCTGACGGACCTGGCGAGCGGACAGGTGCAGTTCATGACCGATACGATCAATTCGTCGCTGCCCTTCATCCGCGACAAGCGCATGAAGGCGCTGGCGGTCACCAGCAGCACGCGCAGTGCGCAGCTGCCCGATGTGCCGACGCTTGCGGAGTCGGGCATGCCGGGATTCGAGGCGGGCGCATGGCAGGGGATGATGGTGCCGGCGAAGACGCCGCCGGAGGTCGTCAGGAAGCTCAACGCGGCCGTGACGAAAGCGCTGGCCTCGCCCGACGTGCGCGCGAGTCTCGCGCTGCAGGGCGCGGAGCCGCGCGGGTCGTCGCCGGAGGCGTATGGCAAGTATCTGACGCAGGAGCTCGATCGCTGGCGGAAGGTCGTCGGGGATTCGGGCGTGACGCTCGACTGAGGCGGGATCCCGCACGCATCCATGACCAATATCTTTGGCACGTTCACCCTTACCACGCTGCCGCCGTCGGCGTCGTCGTTCCGGCAGGAGGTCAAGGCGTTCCTGCGCGATCATCTGCCCGCGCTGCCGCCCGACGTGCGGGCGCGATCGTGGATGGGCTTCTACCCCGCGTTCAGCCGCGCGCTGGCCGCGCGTGGCTGGGTCGGCGTCACGCTGCCCCGCGCATATGGCGGCGCGGGGCTCGATGCGTTTGCGCGCTTCGTGCTCGTCGAGGAGTTGCTGGCGTGCGGGGCGCCCGTGTCCGCGCACTGGATCGCGGACCGGCAGAGCGGGCCGCTGATTCTGCGTTATGGCACCGAGGCGCAGCGCGCGTTCTATCTGCCGCGGATCTGCCGTGGCGAGGCCTTTTTCTGTATCGGCATGAGCGAGCCCAATGCGGGGTCGGATCTGGCCAGCGTGACGACGCGTGCGACGGCGGTGGAAGGCGGCGGCTTTCGGCTCAATGGCCGCAAGATCTGGTCGACCAATGCGGACCGGTGCCAGTACATGCTGGCGCTCGTGCGGACGTCCGGCGAGCCGGGGGATCGGCAGACGGGGTTATCGCAGGTGGTGGTCGATCTGTCGCTGCCGGGCGTGACGGTGCGGCCCATTCGCGATCTTGCGGGCGATGCGCATTTCTCGGAGGTGTTCTTCGACGATGTGTGGCTGCCAGCCGAAGCGTTGATCGGTCGTGAGGGGGCGGGGTGGGAGCAGGTGAACGCGGAGCTTGCGTTCGAGCGCAGCGGGCCGGAGCGGATTTACTCGAGCGTGGTGTTGCTCGATGCGTGGCTCGCGGCATGGCGGCGGTCGTCCTCGGTCCGGCAGGACACGGCTGTGGTGGGACGCCTGCTGGCGAAGATGGCCACGCTGCGCGCCATGTCGCTCGCGGTGACGGCGCGCCTGGCCGCGGGCGAGAGCCCGCTCGTGGAAGCGGCACTGGTCAAGGACCTCGGCACGGCACTCGAGCAGTCGATCGGCGAGTTGGCGGAGGCCGCGCTGGGCGACGATCCGGCATTGGCTGCCGATGCCGATCTCTATCGGACGTGCGTGTATGTGAACCAGATTTCGCCGACCTACTCGCTGCGCGGCGGCACCCGCGAGATTCTGCGCGGAATGATCGCGCGTGGGCTTGGGCTGCGCTGAACGGGGGACGGTGATGGATAACGAGTATTCGGATGCATTGGAAGCGCTGCTGCGCGACCATTGCACGCCCGCGATCGTGCGGGAGATCGAGGCGGGCAACGCGGCATCCTGCGATGCGCTGTGGCGCGTGCTGCAAGAGAGCGGGTTTGCCGATTGCCTGTTGCCCGATGCCGGGCTGACCTTGGCCGATATCGGGCCCATGCTCGTGGCGATGGGGCGGTATGCCGTGCCGGTGCCGCTGGCGCAGACGATGGTCGCGCGCGCGTTGCTCGACATGGCCAATGTGCCCGTGCCCGATGGCCGCATCACGCTCGTCACGGGGGATGGCGCCGCGCGCGCGTATGTGGCCGAAGGGGCCACGGCCGACTGGTTCCTTGTGCAGGACGGGGATCGCGCGATGCTGCTGTCGCGGGACGCGGCCGCTGTGGCGACGACCGGCGCGCACGGTGACCTCGCGGTGACGATTTCGGGAAGCGCGCCGGAGGGGGCGTCTTCCTTTGCGCTACCGCGCGGCACGTTGCGGACGGCAGGGGCGGCGCTGCATACGGCATTGATCGCCGGCGCGATGACACGCGCGTTCGACCTGACGTTGCAGTACGCGAACGACCGCGCGCAGTTTGGACGCCATATCGGAAAGTTCCAGGCGATCCAGCATCAGATCGCGCTGCAGGCGGAGCACGTGGCCGCCACGCGCGTGGCGGCGCAGCTGGCTTGTCAGGCGGAGGGATGGCTGCCGGATCCGATGCGGGCGGCGCTGGGCAAGTGCCAGGCGAGCGAGGCCGCGCATGCGGTGGCGTCAATTGCGCACGCGGTGCACGGGGCGATCGGCGTGACCGAGGAATACGACCTCCAGCTGTTCACGCGCCGGTTGCATGCATGGCGGATGGCGGATGGTTCGGAGGCGTATTGGGGGCGGGTGATTGGGGAGGCGGCGGTTGCCGGCGGTTTGGCCGCGGTGGATCAGGTTCGGGTCTGGAGCGGTGAGCCCGCCTGACGGAGGCGGGCGGCGGGGCTTACAGCAACTGCGCCGCGAGTGCCGCCACCAGCGCGATCGGCGTCACCATTGCGCCGATTCGCAGAAACTGCATCGCGGTAACCATATGTCCCTCGCGTCGTAGCGCCGTCAGCCACAGCAGTGTCGCGAGCGAGCCGGTGACCGAGAGGTTGGGGCCGAGGTCCACGCCGATGAGTACCGCGCCGGTGACGGCTTCGGAGGCGTGGCCGGCGGAGAGGGCTGACGCGGCGATCAGGCCGGCGGGCAGGTTGTTCACGATATTGGAGGCGAGGCCGACCAGCACGCCTGCCGCGATCGTTCCGATATGGCCCGCCACATCGTGCGGGTGCGAGGACAGCCATTGCACCCAGTGCGCCAGTTGCGTAATGACCCCGGTGTGCTCCAGGCCCGCTACCAGCACGAACAGCCCGGCCACAAGAGGCATCACGCCCCATGAGACTTCGCGTACCGCGGGCATGAACAGCCGCGGCTGCGATACGGATACCGCGCCTAGCGTGATCAGACCGCCCAGCGCCGAGGGCCAGCCCAGGTCGCGGCCGAGTAGCGATGCGGTCAGCAACGCCATGCCCGTGATGACGATGCCCGCGGTGGTCAGCCATGCCTGCAGCGTCAACGGCGGGGTGGGGACGTCTTCCGCGATGCGTTCGGCCAGTGCCTCGCGTTGCGTCCAGTAGAGGACCGCGAACGTCACGACGATCGCGATGATCGATGGCAGCGTGAAGCGCGCCAGCCATGCGGCCAGCGGTGGCATGCGTTCGCCGAACAGCACGAGGTTGGCGGGGTTCGAGATCGGCAGCGCGAAGCTCGCCGCGTTGGCGATGAACGCGCAGGCGAACAGATAGGGCAGGGGATGCTTTACGCGGGCGGCGCGCGTGGCGGCCAGCACGGCGGGGGTCAGCACGACGGCGGTGGCGTCGTTCGACATAAAGATGGTGACGGCGGTGCCGAAGCCGTAGACCAGCGCGAACAGCCTGCGCGCGGAACCCCGCGCGCGCCGTACCGCGAGTGCGGCCACATGGTCGAACAGGCCCGTCTTCCGCGCGAGTTCGGAGACGATCATCATGCCCGCGAGGAACAGATAGACGTCATTCCCGCGCGCCACCGCGGCCCACGCGTCGGCCAGCGGCAGCAGGCCCGCGACACAGAGCGCAATCGCGCCCGCCATCGCCCAGCACCATTCGGGCAGACGGAACGGGCGCAGCAGCACGCCGAGCGTGGCGGCGCACGCGATGCTCCAGATCAGGGGGGTAGACCAGGCGGACACAGATTCGTCAAGTTAAGGTGGAACGCGCCCCGGTGCGCCGATCGCGCAGCGGAACAGGGGGCATGAGCGGTGCGCGGGCCGCGCACGCGGGCGGTGCGACGCGGCGGGGCAAGGACGTGGGCGTGGGCCGGGCGCGCACGATGCTCAGAGCTGACCGGGGCCGCGCGGGGCGGCGTTCGTGGCGGGCATGCCCAGCGCGGGGGTTGCCGCGCCGCCATTGCCATCGCGCACGGCCGCGGGGCCGAAGCCGTCGTTAGCGGGCGTGGCGCCGTCGAGCGGGGCCTCCGCGGGCGCGGGCGGCGGGAAGCCGATGGACGCCACCGCGTGGACGCCGTCCGGATATTCGGTATAGGCCCAGTCCCCATTGATCCGCGCGACGCCCGACGGCGCCTCGAACAGCGACACGGGCACGCCCGCGAGCCGGCCTTCCATATACGCCGCCCAGATCGGCAACGCCGTGGTCGCGCCGAACTCGCGCTTGCCCAGCGGGCGATTGTCGTCGAAGCCCATCCACGCGACCGTGACGATCTCGCCCGCATAACCGGCGAACCAGCCGTCGATCGAATCGTTGGTCGTCCCGGTCTTGCCGGCAACGTCCTGACGCTTCGTATAGCGGCGCACGCCCGTGCCGGTGCCGGCATCGACCACGCTATGCAGCAGGCTGTCCATCACGAACGCATTGCGCTCGGAGATCACGCGCGTCGGTGCAACGGCCGTATCGGCCTGAAACAGGACATTGCCCTCGCCGTCGGTGATCTTCTGGATCAGATACGGCTCCACGCGGTACCCGTGGTTGGCGAACACGCCGTAGGCGGCAGCCAGGCGCATGGGCGACGTGGTGCCGGTGCCGAGCGCCATCGGCAGGTACGGTGGCAGGCGGCTCTTCGAGAACCCGAACTTGCCCGCGTAGTCGATCGCATATGGAATGCCGATCTCGCGCAGCGTGCGGATGGCCGGCAGGTTGCGCGACTCGGCCAGTGCCTCGCGCACGGGAATCGGACCGACAAAGCGATCGTCATCGTTCGACGGGTTCCACTTGGGATCGTCGAGCGGGGCATCGTTGATGAGCGTGCCCGGCGAGACACCACGCTCGAGGGCGGCCGAGTAGATGAACGGCTTGAACGTGGAGCCCGGCTGGCGCTGCGCCTGCGTGGCATGGTTGAAGCGGTTGGTCTGGAAGTCCGAGCCGCCGATCATCGCCTCGATCGCGCCTGTCTGGCTGTCGAGCGAGATCAGCGCGGCCTGCGGGGTGGTCCCGCCATGGCGCTGTCCGTACTTGTCGATGCCCGCGCGCACGGCGTCATAGGCCATGGTCTGCCGCACCGACGACACCGTCGTGTAGACGTTGAGGCCGCGCGTGTACGCGTCGTCGCCAAAGCGGTCGTGCGCGAGCTGACGCGCGAGTTCGGCCACGTATTCGGCGTGCCCCGCATAGCGACCGTTGCCGTCCGTCACCACGCTGATCTTCTCGGCGCGCGCATCGCGGTACTGGTCCTGCGTGATCATGCCGAGGGAGAGCATGCGGCCGAGCACGTACTCCTGCCGGCGCGTCGCGCGCGGCAGGTTCACGGCCGGGTTCATCGTCGAAGGCGCCTTGGGCAGGCCCGCGAGCATCGCGGTCTCCGCGATCGACAGGTCCGCGAGCGGCTTGCCGAAATAGACCTGCGCGGCGCTGCCGAAACCATAGGCGTGCTCGCCCAGGTAGACCTGGTTCATATAGAGCTCGAGCACGCGGTCCTTGGGCAGCGACCGGTCGATCTGCCAGGCCAGCAGGATTTCGTACCACTTGCGGGACAGCGTCTTTTCGCGCGACAGATAGAAATTGCGCGCGACCTGCATCGTGATCGTGGACGCGCCCTGCGCATAGCCCTCGCCGATATTGGCGAGCGCCGCGCGGATCAGGCCCGAGAAGTCCACGCCGACGTGCGAGTAGAACTGATCGTCCTCCGCCGCGAGCAGGGCCTCGGTCATGCGCTTGGGCATATGCTCGATGGGGATGAACTCGCGGTGCTCGGTGCCGAATTCCCCGATCAGCGTGTTGTCGCTGGTGAAGATGCGCAGCGGCACGTCCGGACGATAGTCGCGCAACGCGTCGATCGAGGGCAGTTGCCGCAGGCTGACCACCGCGGCGAAGCCGGCGAGCAGCACACCGGCGGCCGCCATCCCGCCGAGGGCGGTGGCGGTCCAGATTGCGATTTTTTTCATGGCCGCGATTCTACCGCGCCGCAGCGAGCGGTAATGGCTCGCCCGCCTCCGTGTGATCCGCGGGAGGCGCCGCGACCGTGTTTGCGGGTGCCTGGGACGGCACCTGACGTGCAAAGGCGCACAATGCCAGCCAGGTTTCCTCGCGTTCGACGATCGTGAAATGGTCGGTGCCGGGGATGGTTTGCAGGGCGACGGGGCCCGGCCACGCGGCAATCAGGCGCTCCGAGCACTCGTGCGGGACCACGGCGTCCGACTCGGCCAGCAGGACCTTTGTGCTCTGCACCACTTTCTTGCAATGGGAGATCGAATCGAAGTGGTGACGCATGAGCTGGCGCAGCGGCACCAGCGGAAAGCGCTTGCGCACGATTTCCAGCAGCGAGTCGTAGGGCGTGATCAGCTGCAGGCTCTCGAAGTCCTGCAGGTCCGCGAGCTGGATGGCGACGCCGGTGCCCAGCGAGCGGCCGACCACGTGCACGCGCACGCCGGGGAATGCGCGGCGGATATGGAGCAGGAACTGGCTGGCATCGGCCACGGCCGAGGCCTCCGAGGGCATGCCGTCCGAGTGGCCGAGACCGCGATAGTCGAACGTGGCGAAGCCCATGCCGTCGGGCAGCCATTTGACGTACTGGAGCGTGTCCAGCACGTCCTCGCCCCGGCCGGGCAGGTAGAACAGCAGGTCGTCCACGCCGTCGTCGCCGGCGTGATAGAGGTAGCCGCGCAGCATGCCGCCGGGCACCGTATGCGAATACGCGAGGATCCCTTCCGGCAGGTCGCGGGGCGGACGGCGCCGTGCGTCGAAGAGCAGGCGTTCCTGATTGACCGCGAGGTAGGTCCAGTAGCAGACGAAGCCGCCGGCCGTGACGAGTGTGGTGGCGAGCGTCCGGCGGATCAGTGTTGACATGAGGCTCGATGACATGAAGCCTGTTTTTTGTGATGGATCCATTCAGACAGCAGGTGGTTGACGCAAGTTCGTGCGCAAGTTCTTGTACGATACGCGCTTTGAGGCATTACACGGCCGAGGGGGCCAGCCATGGACGAACAGAAGCGCGCCGAGGAGGCGCAGGCAATGGAGCGCGTGGTGGCCGCCACGCGGCAGGTGCAGGTCGCCTTTACCGCCTTGCAAAGTCAGTATCCGCCAGAGGGCGCGGGCAAGCCATCGAAGCTGGCGCTGCAAACGTTCGATGCCGCACTGCAGGCGCTGGAAGACGCGCAGGCGACGTTCGACGAGATGCTCAACGACCTGCTGGACGGCAATCGCTGACGTTTCGGTGTCTCAGGCCGGGGGATAGCTGGCGACCTCGATGAGGTTGCCATCGGGATCCCGGCAGTAGACCGAATTCATGGGGCCGAGCGCGCCGGTGCGCTGCGCCGGGCCGGCCTCCACGGGCACCTCGTGCGCGAGGAAATGCGCGACCACTTCATTGGGCGGCATCCGCGTGATGAAACAGAGGTCGTCGCTGCCCGATGTCGGGTTCACGCCCGTGAACCACGCAACCGTGTCTTCGTCGATCGGGCGCAGGTTGATCTTCTGCTCGCCGAACTTGACGGACACGCGCGGGCCCGTGCGCGACGGGAAGTCTTCGCGTTGCATGCCCAGCACGCGCTGATACCACGCGGCGCTGGTTTCGACGTCCTTCACGTTGAGGACGATGTGGTCGATGCGATCGATCGCAAGGGTCATGCGGGGCCTCCGTTTGTGATGGGGGTTACTTTACAGCGTTTTGCCCTCACCCTCGGGCCTGCTATTCACCATGGCCTCGAACAATCTCGCGTATTGCGATTGCCTGGGCCACAGGAAGCCCAGCTGCCGGACCGGCCGGCCTTCGGGCAGCGGCAGGATCACGGCGGTATCGGGTACCGCGGCGCGTGGATAGCAGTCCGGCACCAGCGAGACGCCCAGTCCCATGCTCACCAGCAGCAGAATGCCGTCGGGCGAATCCAGTTCGAAGCGTTCCTGCGGATGCAGGCCGCGCTCCTGCAGATATTGCTCGCCCAGCAGGCCACCCCATGTGCGGCGGTCATAGCGGATCATCGGCTGCTCCGCGAGGATCGCGTCGGGGTCCTGGCCGGCGAGGTGGGCGGGCGCGAGCAGCACCAGCGGCTCCGTCCGCAGCATGTGCCAGACGTACGCCTTGGGCAGCTTGAACGGCGGCTCCACGAGCAGTGCGGCGTCCACCTTGCCCGTGACCAGCTGATGGTAAAGATCGTGCGAGGTGCCGATTTCCATCGTGGCATCGAGGCTTGGATGGCGCAGGGCGATATACCGGAGCAGATCGGGCATGACGTTGGTCAGCGCGGTCCGGATCGTGCCGATGCGCAGGCCGCCCGGGAAGCCTTCGTCGGATACGGCCATTTCCAGTTCCCGCACATCGCGCTGGAATTTTCGCGCGCGGGCGAGCAGGCGGGCGCCCGCTTCCGTCAGCCGCACGAAGCGGCCCGATCGCGTCACGAGCGGGGCGCCGAGCTCGCGCTCGAGCGTGCGCAGGCGCTGGGATAGCGCGGTGGGCGTGATATGGATCCGCCGTGCGGCCTCGGCCATCGAACCGCATTCGGCGACCATGACGAAGGTGTCGATAAAGCGCGTGTCCATATTTGAAAGCGGGCCCTCTCTCCGACGGCAATCCACAAAACGTTCATTCTGAACGCGAGAAAATCCAATTGTCTTAGAGTTTCCGCTTCCTCACAATGGCGCAACAGACCAATAAGGAGGAGACACCCATGGATCTCGGGATCGATGGCAAGACCGCGCTCGTGCTCGGCGCGGGCGGCGGCCTCGGCGGCGCGATTGCGCGGACCCTGGCGCGCGAAGGCGTCAAGGTGGCCGTGGCCGACATCAATGCCGAGGCGCTCGCCCCGGTGGTGGCGGACATCGGGCAGGCCGGCGGCAAGGCGTTCGCGCTGCAATGGGACCTCGCCGACCTCGGCGCGATCGAAGCGCGCGTGGCCGCCATCGAAGCCGCGCTGGGCCCGGTCGATATCCTCGTCAACAACACTGGCGGCCCGCCGCCGACGCCCGTCTTCGGACAGGACACCGCCGTCTGGCAACGCTGGTTCCAGGCCATGGTGCTGTCCGTGATCGCGATCACCGATCGCGTGCTCCCCGGCATGCGCGCCCGCCAGTTCGGCCGCGTGATCACGAGCACGTCGTCGGGCGTCGTCGCCCCGATTCCGAACCTCGGCCTGTCCAATGCCCTGCGCACCTCGCTCGTGGGCTGGTCCAAGACGCTCGCGGGCGAAGTCGGCCGCGATGGCGTCACGAGTAATATCGTGCTGCCCGGCCGCGTCGCCACGCCGCGCATCCAGTTCCTCGACGAGCAGAAGGCCGGGCGCGAGAACCGCCCCGTGGAGGACGTCCGCGCGCAAAGCATGGCATCGATTGCCGTGGGCCGTTACGGCGAGCCGCAGGAGTACGCCGACGTGGTGGCATTCCTTGCCAGCGCCCGCGCCGCGTACGTGACCGGCTCGGTCGTGCGCGTCGATGGCGGCCTGATCGCCAGCATCTGAACCATCAACTTCCAAATCGAGGCTTATCCATGTCCGTTGAATCCCTGCCGCTGGACGCGCGCACGATCGAAGTGCTCTCGAAGATCACCACCGCCACGCTGACGACGGTGCTGCTCAAGAAGGGCCTGCGTAACGTCTGGCTGCGCGGCGCGATGCCGTTGCATGCCAACAGCCCGCGTCTGGTCGGCCGCGCGTTCACGCTGCGCTTTGTGCCGGCGCGCGAAGACCTGGCCACGCCCGCATCGTGGTCGTCGCCGATTTCCACGCGTGCCGCCATCGAGGACATGCCCGCGGGCTGCATCGCGGTGGTCGATGCGATGGGCGTCAAGGATGCCGGCATCTTCGGCGACATCCTCTGCGCGCGCATGGGCAAGCGTGGTGTCACGGCGCTCGTCACCGATGGCGTGGTGCGCGACGTGGACGGCGTGCGTGGCACGGGGCTGCCCGTGTGGAGCAGCGGCGCGGCCGCGCCGCCGTCGGTGGCGGGCCTGACCTTCGTTGCGTGGCAGGAGCCGATCGGTTGCGGCGGCGTGGCCGTGTTCCCGAACGACGTGGTGGTGCTCGACAATGACGGCGCGGTGCTGATTCCCGCCGATATGCTCGAGGCCGTCGTGGCCGAGGCCGAGGAGCAGGAGCGCGTCGAGGGCTGGATCATGCAGCAGGTGGAAGCCGGCGAAAAGCTGCCGGGCCTGTATCCGCCCAACGAAGAAAACAAGAAGCGCTATCAGGCCTGGCGCGCGCAGCAGAAGGACTGATTTCAGGCATCGGCAGGGCAGGACAACGCGCGTCACGCGCGCGTTGGGGGGACGGTCGCGCCCGACGCGGCCGCCCCAGAACAATAATCAAAGGGGACAGACATGACACGCATCGACGGGGAAACGCTCGCGGTTCTTCCGGTGGCATCGCGCCGCACCTTCATCACGGCATCGCTCTGCGCGGGGCTCGCCGTCACGCTCGGCAACGCGGGCATCGCCCATGCGGCCACCGATTACCCCACCAAGCCGGCCACGCTGCTGGTCGGCTTTTCCGCAGGCGGCGCGGTCGATCAGGTCGCGCGCCTCGTGGGGCAGGGCCTGGGCAAGGACCTCGGCCAGTCGTTCGTGATCGAGAACCGCGCCGGTGCCACGGGCACCATCGCGGCGGAGGCCGTGGCGCGCGCCAGGCCCGACGGCTACACGCTGCTGCTGGGCACGCAATCGACGATGGTCGTGGCGCCCGGCATGTATCCGAAGCTGCGTTTCAATCCGGTCAAGGACTTCGTGCCGGTCTCGCTGATCGCCTCGGTGCCGCTGGTGCTGGTCGTGCATCCGTCGCTGCCGCTGCATACCGTGCAGGACGTCATCAAGTACGCCCGCGAGAAGAACGGCGCGCTCAACTACGCGTCGTCGGGCCCCGGCGGTCCGCAACACGTGGCGGCCGAGTTGTTCTCGACGATGGCCGGCGTGCAGATGGTGCACGTGCCGTACAAGGGCGAGGCGAACGCGATTGCCGATGTGCTCGGCAATCAGGTGCCGCTGATGTTCAGCAACCTGCCGACGCTGCTGCCCTATATCCGCAGCGGCAAGCTGCGCGCGATCGCGGTGTCGAGCCTGGAGCGCGCGCCGAGCGCGCCCAGTATCCCGACCGTATCGGAATCCGGCCTCAAGGGCTTCGAGGCGCTGACGTGGTTCGGCCTGTACGCGCCGGCCGGCACGCCCGCCGATATCGTGCAGAAGCTCGAGCACGGCGTGCAGGTCGTGGCGTCGGACCCCGACACGCGCGCCAAGATGGCCGCGCAGGGTATGAAGGTGGAAGCTTCGGATAGCGCGACGTTCAGGCAGTACATGGCGTCGGAGAGCGTCAAGTGGGGCGACCTCGTGCGCAAGTCGGGCATCAAGCCGGAATAAGCATCATGGCAAGCCCGGAGGCGTTGTGCCTCGATGACTTCGAGGCGGCCGCGCGCCGCCGCCTGCCGGCACCGGTGTTCGGCTATATCGCCGGTGCGGCCGAACGTTACCGCTCGTTCCACGATAACCGCGACGCGTTCGACGACGTCGGGCTCGTCACGCGCGTGCTCGTCGATATCTCGCGCCGGTCCACGGCCACGTCGCTGTTCGGCCGGACCTATGCGTCGCCGTTCGGCATCGCGCCCATGGGTCTCGCGGCGTTGTCCGCGTACCGGGGCGATATCGTGCTGGCGCAGGCGGCCGCGGAGGAGAACGTGCCGATGATCATGAGCGGGTCGTCGCTGATTCCGCTCGAGCAGGTGGCGCGGGTCAATCCGGAAGCCTGGTTCCAGGCCTATCTGCCCGGCGACGAGCCGAACATCGTCGCGCTGATCGAGCGCGTGCGGGCGGCGGACTTCGGCACGCTCGTCATGACGGTCGATACGCCGGTGCCCCCGAACCGCGAGAACTATGCGCGCGCGGGTTTCTCGGCGCCGCTGCGGCCCAGTGCGCGACTGGCGTGGGAGGGCATCACCCATCCGCGCTGGCTGTTCGGCACGTTCTTCAAGACGCTGGTGCGCCATGGCATGCCGCATTTCGAGAACAACTACGCCACGCGCGGCGCGCCGATTCTCTCACAGAACGTGCAGCGCGATTTCTCGGACCGCGGGCATCTGGACTGGCGCCATTTCGCGCTGATTCGCAAGATGTGGCCGGGCACGCTCGTCATCAAGGGCATTCTCGATGCGCGGGATGCGCGCATCGCCGTCGATGCGGGCGCCGATGGCATCGTCGTGTCCAATCACGGCGGGCGGCAGCTCGATGGTGCGGTGGCGCCGTTGCGCGTGCTGCCGGACATCGTGCGCGCGTGTCCGACCGTGCCGGTGATGCTCGACAGCGGCGTGCGGCGCGGCAGCGATGTGCTCAAGGCGCTCGCGCTCGGGGCGAAGTTCGTGTTCGTGGGACGGCCGTTCTGCTATGCGGCGGCGGTGCAGGGCATGCCGGGGGTGCGCAAGGGCATCCAGCTCATGAAGCAGGAGGTCTCGCGCAATATGGCGATGCTCGGCGCGACGTCGGTCCACGACATCGACGAGAGCTTTCTGTGGTCGCCCGTCAGCGCGGCTGGAACACGATGATCGCCATGCCGGCCACCGCCACCGCGACGCCGGCGATATCCCATGGGCTCGGACGCACGCCGTCCACGAGCCATAGCCAGCAGATGGCCACCGCGATATAGATGCCGCCGTACGCGGCATAGACGCGTCCCGATGCATCGGGATGCAGCGTCAGCAGCCATGCGAATACCGCGAGCGATACGGCGCCCGGCACCAGCAGCCAGGCGCTGCCGTTCTGGCGTAACCACAGGTAGGGCAGATAGCAGCCGAGGATTTCCGCGAGGGCGGTCAGCACATACAGCGGGACGGTCTTCATGCGGCGTCGGTGGGAGCGTCGGGTGCGGCGTCCGGTGCGGACTCGGCCTGCGTCAGCAGGTCGGCGTCGGCCATGGCGCTTTTGACCGTGCGGCGCTTGCGCGGCGGCGCGAGCAGCTGGCCGCCCTTGTACGGCACGTGACCGGCGGGCACCACGGTGGCGGCGCTTTCCACATGGAATTTCTGATCGTCGAAGAACATATGCGCGCCGAATGCGCGCAGGACCTGATCCTTGGGCAGCCCGCCGAGGAAGAACGCCTCGTCGATCTCGACGTTCCACGTGCGCAGCGTATGGATGACGCGTGTGTGGGCGGGGCTGTTGCGGGCCGTGACGATGGCGATGCGCACCGGGCATTCGCCGGACGGAAAGCGCTGCTGGACTTCGGCCAGCCGCAGCAGCAGCTTGGCAAACGGCCCTTCGGCCATGGCCTCGTGCCGGTGCTTCTGTTCGTGCCGGACGAAGGCTTCCAGACCCTTTTGCTTGTAGATGCGTTCGGATTCGTCCGAAAACAACACGGCGTCGCCGTCGAAGGCGATGCGGATCTGGTTGTCGGGGGCCTGGTAGTCCGGCGGCACGTCGTACAGCTGCGCCGCGGCCACGCCACCGTCGATGGCGGCCTGCACGTCGGCGGCATCGCGCGACAGGAACAGGTCCACCTTGAACGCATGCAGATACCGGTCGATGGCCTCGCCGCCCGTGAACGCCGCGCGGGTGATATCGAGCTTGTGCGCTTCGATGGCATTGAACGCACGCAGGCCCGTGTCGGGCGAGTTGCGCGAGATCACGACCACCTCGACGAGGCGACGGCCGGGGATGGCGGCGTTGAGCTTCAGCAGGGCACGGACGAGGGGGAACGCGGTGCCGGGGCGCAGCGGTTCGTCTTCGTGTTCGCGCTGGTGGGCGGTGTAGGCGGCAACGCCGTCGCGCTGATAGATACCGTTTTCGAGCTCGAGGTCGAACAGCGCGCGGGAGGAGATGCCGATGACGAGTTTGTCGGTGAGATCGTAGGCCATGCGGCAGTATATGCGCGATGTCTACGCGACGACCTTCCGTAATGCCGTCACCAGCGCCGACACCACCTCGTTCTGCTCCGCCTGCCGTCGCCACATGATGCCCACGGGCGGCAAGTCCCAGCTCAGCGTATAAGGCAGCACCGCCGCGCCGCCGCCATCGACGAGTTCCGCCGCGACGGACTTGGGGACGATCGTGATCGTCGACGGCTGGCTGCGGAGCAGGGTCGCGGTGGTCTTGATCGAGTAGGTCTCCACCGTCGGCAGCGGCGGCGCGACGCCCGCCGTGGCGAACATCGTGTTGATCGTGCGGCGGACCGGCGTATGCGGCGGCGGCAGAATCCAGTCGAGCGCCGCCAGCCGGTGCCAGTCCAGCGCCCCGCGTGCGAGCCGTTCCGCCGCGCCGGCCGGGACCACGAGGACCGGTTCCTCGCGGTAGAGCGGCGCCTGCACGATATCCTCGCCGGGCACATAGAACGACCGCACGATCACGCAATCGAGCTCGTGCAGCCGCAGCGCGTTGACGAGTTCGTCGGTCGTGCCCTCGCGCACCAGTACCGACAGCCTCGGCTGCTGATCGAGCCCATACGCACACGCGGCATCGAGCACGGGCCGCGACACGTATGGAATGACCCCTAGCCGCAACCGCCCGCGCAGTCCCGCCTCGATCGCCGTGAGCTCGCGCCCGAGCGCCTCCGCTTCCGCGAGCGACACGCGCGCGTGCGCCAGCACGGCGCTGCCCGTGGCCGTCGGTTCCAGCCCGCGCCGGGTGCGCTCGAACAGCGGCGTCATGAAGATGTCCTCGATCTCGCGCAGTGCCTTGGTGACCGCCGGTTGCGAAAGATCGAGTTCGGCCGCCACCCGCGATACGGAGCGCTGCCGCTCCAGCGCGAGCAGCAGCGGCAGATGCCGCAGTCTGAGCCGGGAGACGACGTTGTGCAGCAACTGGTCGGAGGTATGGGGTGCGGAACGGGGCGGCATAACCAAATAGTAATACCACAATAAGAAGATCGCACGAACAGGTTATTCGCTAGTCCTATACTCGAGACATTCATACAGAAACATCTCGCCCATGTTCACTACCCGCCCGGAAATCGTCGGAACCTTCGGTGTGGCCGCGTCCACGCACTGGCTGGCCACGCAGACCGCCATGGGCGTGCTCGAGCGCGGCGGCAATGCGTTCGACGCCGCCGTCGCGGCGGGTTTCGTGCTGCAGGTGGTGGAGCCGCATCTGAACGGCCCGGGTGGCGAGGTGCCCATCCTGTTCTGGAGCGAACGCGACCGCGCCGTGCGTTCGGTCTGCGGCCAGGGCCCGGCGCCCGCCCTCGCGGACCCGGATGCCATGCGCGCCATGGGCCTCGAGATGATGCCCGGCATCGGGCTGATGCCCGCCACCGTGCCGGGCGCATTCGGCGCCTGGATGACGATGCTGCGCGACCACGGTACGTGGACCGTCGCGCAGGTGCTCGAGCCTGTGATCGGCTACGCGCGCAACGGCTTCCCGCTCGTGCCGCGCATCTCGCAGGCCATTCTCGCCGTGCAGTCGCTGTTCCGCGACGAGTGGCATAGCTCGGCCGAGACGTGGCTGCCCGACGGCAAGGTGCCGCGCCCCGGCAGCCTCCACACGCTGCCCGTGCTCGCGGGCACCTACACGCGCATCGTCGAAACCGCCATGGGCGCGGCCGACACGCGCGAAGCGCAGATCGACGCGGCCATGGACTGCTGGTATCGCGGCTTCGTCGCCCAGGAAATCGATACGTATTGCCGCACCACGCCGGTGCGCGACACGACGGGCGAGCGCCACAAGGGCCTGCTCCGCTACGACGATATGGCTGCCTTCGCGCCGACCGTCGAAGCGCCGGCCACGATGGACTTCGGCCGCTACACGGTGGCCAAGTGCGGCATCTGGAGCCAGGGCCCCGTGTTCCTCCAGCAGCTCGGCATGCTTCGCCATGCGGGACTGGAAGCCCATCCGCCGACCTCGCTCGAGTTCGTGCACCGTGTGGCGGAAGCCGCCAAGCTCGCGATGGCGGACCGCCTTGCGTGGTATGGCGACCCCGACTTCGTCCCCTCGCAACTGGCCGCGCTGCTGGACCCCGCATACCTCGCCGCGCGCGCGGCGCGCATCGGCATCCACGCCGCGACGGCCATCGACGCCGGCACGCTGCTCAACGGCCTTGCGCCGCGCCTGCCGGACCTCGGCGTGGCCGAGCGCACGCTGGCCACGGCCGACGTGCGCTTTGGCATCGGCGAGCCGACCTTCGCCTCGCTGCCCCCGGTGAGCGAATGGGCCGAACGCGAACTGTTCGTCGGCGACACCTGCCATATCGACGTGATCGACCGCCACGGCAATATGGTCGCGGCCACGCCGTCGGGCGGCTGGCTGTCGTCGAGCCCGACCATTCCGTCGCTCGGCTTCGCCCTGAATACGCGCCTGCAGATGACGTGGCTCGAGCCGGGCCTGCCCAATTCGCTGGCGCCGGGCAAGCGGCCGTGCACCACGCTGTCGCCGTCGCTCGCGCTGCGCGACGGCGAGCCGTACATGGTGTTCGGCACGCCCGGTGGCGATCAGCAGGATCAGTGGTCGCTGGCATTCTTCCTGCGCCATGCCGTGCATGGCATGAATCTGCAGGAAGCGATCGACGCGCCGGCCTGGCATATCGACCATTTCCCGGGCTCGTTCTGGCCGCGCCAGACCGTGCTCAACCGCCTGAGCGTGGAAGGCCGGCTGCCGGCGGAAACCATCGCCGGCCTGCGCGAGCGCGGGCACGAGGTGCGGGTGGGCGACGACTGGTCAGAGGGCCGCATGTCGGCCGCCACGCGCGAGCGTGACGCCCGGGGACGATTGGTGCTGCGCGCGGGTGCGAATGCGCGCGGCATGCAGGGATACGCGGTCGGCCGGTGAGCCGGACGCGCGAAGCACATAACGACAACAAGAGACAACTCAGAGAAAACCCGCGGCAATCCGTCGATACAAGCAAGGCGTGCCGCAACACGACAGGGAGTTGAAACATGAGGTCCGTAGTCAAGAGCCTGCTGCGCGGTATGGCCGCGATGGCAATGTGCATGGCCACCGCCGCGGGTGCGGCCGATGCGTATCCGACCAAGCCGATCACGCTGATCGTGCCCTGGGCAGCGGGTGGGTCCACGGACATCCTCGCGCGCGTGCTGTCGGAACACCTGACGAAGTCGCTGGGCCAGCCCGTGATCGTCGACAACCGGCCGGGCGCGTCGGGCAATATCGGCTCGGCATTCGTGGCGCGCGCGCAGCCGGACGGCTACACGCTGCTGGTGGGCTCGATGAGCACGCACGCGATGAACCCCGCGCTGATGCCCAAGATGCCGTTCAAGGGCGTGGAAGACTTCACGCCGCTGGGTCTGCTGGCCTACGTGACCAACACGATGGTCGTGCATCCGTCGGTGCCGGTGAAGAGCGTGAAGGAGCTGATCGACTACGCCAAGGCACATCCGGGCAAGATTGCGTACGCCTCGGCCGGATCGGGTTCGACCAACCACCTGAGCGCCGTGCTGTTCGCGAAGATGGCCGGCATCGAGATGCTGCACGTGCCGTACAAGGGCGGCGCGCCGGCGGTGGTCGACCTCGTGGCGGGCCAGACCCAGCTGCTGTTCTCGGCCGGCACGCAGACGCTGCCGCACGTGAACGCGGGCAAGCTGCGCCTGCTGGCGGTAACGGAAGCCAAGCGCTCGCCGCTGCTGCCGAATGTGCCGACGGTGGCCGAGACGCTGCCCGGCTATGAGCTGTCGGTCTGGTACGGCGCGTTCGGCCCCAAGGGCATGAACCCCGATCTGGTCAAGCGCCTGAACGCCGAGATCAACAAGGTGATGACGCTGCCGGAAGTCAAGGCGCAGATGGACAAGATTGGCGTGGAGACGGCGACGTCGACGCCGCAGGAGTTCGGCAAGATCCTGCGCCGCGACGCGGACCGCTACGGCAAGCTGATCCGCGAGCTGGGTATTCAGGCGGAATGATGGCCGGCCGCATGATGGGCGTCGATACGTACGTCAGTGACGCCGCGGACGGCCGCGACGATAGCGACGAGCTGGTCCTGCTCACCATCGGTCAGGTCGGCCGGCTGTGCGAGGCGTTGCGGGGCGCCGCCAGCCCGGCCGACGTGTTCGACACGGTGGGCAGGGCCACGCTTGCGCTCCTCGGGCCCGGCCTGCTGACCATCAACGCCTGGCATGCCGAGGCCGCGACGATCGAACGGCTCTGGTCCTCGGACCCGGCCGCCTACCCCGTCGGCGGCACCAAGGCCAAGGGCGATACGCCGTGGACGCGGCAGTTGCTGCAGCGCGGCGAAGTGTTCGTGGGCGAGGGCGATGAAGCGCTGTCGGCGGTATTCGACGATATCGCCCTGATTCGCGAGCTCGGGCTGCGCGGCGTGGTCAATGTGCCGCTATGCCACGGCGGCCGCGTGGTCGGGACGTTCAATTACCTGGCGGACGTCGAAGGCTGGCGCGCCGCGCAGGTGGCCATGCTGCAATGGCTTGGCCAGCTGGCGCTGCCCGGCGTACTCGGGCTGAAAGACCGATAACCCTGTCCGGTTCCGATCCTCCAGATTCCCCTAGTGTGGCGCGATTGCAAAAATCAACCACGGAACGGTCATTTCTGACAAAATCCGCTCCTTGGGCCTAAAGCTATCAGAATGCCCAGCCGTTAATACGCCGAGTCCGAGTCTGCACGGCGTGGTTTGCCCTGCGATGACGGGGCCTTTCCGAATGGGGGAATAGGGATATGACGAAGTTCATGGGTCGATCGGAGGCCGTATCGGGCTTTGCCGTCGCGATGCTGCTGGCGGCGGGTCAGACGGCATTCGCGCAGGGCGTCGCTGCCCAGAACAAGGATCCATCGGCACAACAATCGGCGCAACAATCTGCACAACAACCGGTCGTGGTCGCCGTGGATGCCAGCAGCGCCGGCACCGCTCAGGAACTGCAGCAGCGCATCGGCGGCGGTACCGTCGCGGCGCTGCGCAAGACCGCCAACGGCAGCTACGAAGCGCAGCTGCTGTTCGATCGCCAGCTCGGCAAGTACTACGTCGCGCTGCTCCAGCAGCAGAACTACTGGCGCGTGATTCGCACCGGCGACGAGGTGCGCGCCAACGCCAACTACGCGATGTTCGTGCGCCAGACGGAGCGGCTCGCGGACGTGGAAATGCAGCGTGCGCGCGTGGAAACGCAAAAGACGCAGGTCGTGCAGAAGCTGGTTGCCGCGCGCGAGGTGGAGCGGCGCCTCGAGGCCGATATCGGGGTTGCGCAGGAGCAGGCCCGGCTTGCGGCCGAACGCGGCCAGGAAGAACGCAGCCTGGTGCAGGACCTGCAGGCACAGCAGGATGCCGCGCAGGCCGAGCTCAAGGAAACGATGAGCCGTATCGCGCGCCTGCAGCAGCAGGAAAAGGCCAGCGGCACGGTGACGCGCACGCGGTGATCCGCCTCGGCTTGCCGAGGAAGCATCGCCAACGAAGCATCGCCAAAGAAGCATGGCCAAAAAACGCCGGACCCCTGGGTCCGGCGTTTTTTTCTTTGCGCATCTCAGCGGATAAAGCAGGCCGGCACGTGCTCGGTCAGCCAGTTGCCGTCGGCATCCTGATAGAAACGAAATCCCTGGTCGTGCATGCGCAACGCATGCACCGTCAGCACGACGCCCTGTCCGTAACGCTGTCCCACCACGGCCGCACGATGCGGATCCTGCGCAAGATGGACATGGCGGCGTGACCCCGGCAGCAATCCCTGCGCGAGAATCGATGGAATAAATCGGTTGGCGGTGCCGTGAAACAGCATGTGCGGCGGCATGGCGGGCTTTGAATCGTCAGGAATCATTGCGTGTGCTGTCCGTCTGGAAAATATCGACGATGGTACAGACGCGCCGCGCGTTCATTTCAATCCAGATCAATTGGCGACCATATTCGACGAATCGTGGTCGGTAAATTGCTTGAGTCGAGCGCTCCCTTCCTACCCGTGCACGCGGGGCCGACGTTTAAACGCTTGTATCTGGATTCGATGTAAATCTGTCCTGCATTTATTTCATTTTGCAGCGGAATATCCTTTTTCAAGGAGGCGGTCATGCTTACCGTAATCCGGCAGTTTTCGTGTCTCGTTCTCGGTGCCTGCGTGTTGTGGCTGGCCGGTTGCGGAGGGGGCGGCGACGGCGGCGCCGCCGGTACGCCGGGCGGCCCGGCCGATCCCGGTTCGCCCGGCGGTGGCGGTACCGGCACGCTCGCGGTGTCGGTGTCGGGGTTGCCCACCGGCACCCCGGCCAATGTGTCCGTGACGGGGCCGGGCGGATTCACTCGCGCGCTGACGGCCTCGGCCACACTGACGGGGCTGGCGGCGGGCACCTATACGGTTGCGAGCGACAACGTGCTCAACGGGACCTCGCTCTATAGCGCGGCGCAGCCGAGCCAGACGGCGAGCGTGGGCGCCGGGGCATCGCCGTCGGTGACCGTGGCCTATGGTGCGCCGCAGACATTCCGCCTTGCGCTGACGACCGTGGCGTCGGGCCTGACGTCGCCGATCTTTCTGACCGCGCCGGCCAACGATCCGCGGCTGTTCGTGGTCGAGCGGGCGGGGCGCATCCGCATCCTGCCGAACGGTACGGCGCCGGCTACGCCGCTGGCCACGCCGTTCCTCGATATCTCGGCGCTGACCACGACCGATGGCGAGCGCGGCCTGCTGTCGATGGCGTTCGATCCCGACTATGCAACAAACGGCCGCTTCTACGTCTACTACACGGCCGCCGACGGGGCGATTACCGTGGCGCGCTATCAGGTCTCGACCGGCAACGCCAATGTGGCCAATGGCGCGGGCACGGTCCTGCTGTCGATTCCGCATCCGGGCCAGTCGAACCACAACGGCGGGCAGCTTGCATTCGGTCCCGACGGCATGCTGTACCTGGCGACCGGCGACGGCGGCGGGTCGAACGATCCCGCCGGCAATGCGCAGAACACCGCATCGCTGCTGGGCAAGGTCATTCGCATCGACGTGCGCGGCACCGGCTATGCGGTGCCGCCCGACAATCCGTTTGCCAATGGTGCGGGCGGCCGTGCCGAGATCTGGGCGCGCGGATTGCGCAATCCGTGGCGGTTCTCGTTCGATACCGACGGGCTGCTGTATATCGCGGATGTGGGCGAGGGGGCGCGCGAGGAAGTCAACGTGCAGCCCGCGACGGCCGGCGGTCTCAACTATGGGTGGGATCGCATCGAGGGCACCGCGTGCGTGGGGGCCGCGACGTGCGACACCACCGGGCTGACGCCGCCCGCGTTCGAGTACAGCCATGCGGATGGCGGGTGCGCGATCCTTGGCGGCTATGTGTATCGGGGCAGTGCGGTGCCCGAGTTGCGGGGGCGCTATTTCTACACCGATCTGTGCACGGGACGGTTGCAGAGCTTTGCCTATCGCGACGGGGTGGTGACGGAGTCGGTGGACTGGTCGCTGCCGCTGCCCGGGACCGTGTTCTCTTTCGGGGCCGATGCGGCGCGCGAACTTTATGTGCTGAGCAATGGACAGGTGCTGCGCGTGGCGCGCGGGAGCTGATGCGGCGGTGATGTACACCGCGCTACGACTTTGGGATTGTTGACTTTTGACCTGTCGGCGCCAATGCTTCGATGACTTCGTTGAACGGAGGATCGACATGACGCAGCAATTCCGGATCACGCGCGAGACGCCCGCGTACTGGCGCGTGACGATCGACAATCCGCCGTTCAATATCTATGGGCCCGATTCGATGCCGCAGTTGAACGCGGTGGTCACCGAGATCGAGAACGATCCGAACCTCAAGGTGGTCGTGTTCGACAGCGCGGTGCCGGGCTTCTTCCTCACGCATTACGATTTCAAGCCGCCGCTCGAGGCCACCACGCGCATGCCGCCGGGGCCCACGGGGTTACCGCCGTTGCCCGATATGCTCGTGCGGTTGTCCCGCTCTGCCGTCGTGTCGATCGTGTCGATTCGCGGGCGGGCGACGGGTGTGGGCAGCGAGCTGGCGCTGGCCGCCGATATGCGGTTTGCCAGCCGCGAGAAGGCCGTGCTGTCGCAGTTCGAGATCGGTGCCGGTTTCGTTCCCGGCGGCGGGCCGATGGCGCGGTTGCCGCGGTTGATGGGACGCGGCCGCGCGCTGGAGATTCTATTGAGCGGCAACGATATCGATGGCGATGTCGCGGAGCGCTATGGGTATGTCAATCGATCGCTGCCGGACGCGGAGCTCGATGCGTTCGTCGATGCGCTCGCGCGCCGCATCTCCACATTCGACAAGCAGTCCATCGGGCAGATCAAGCGGCTCGTCGACCACGCGAGCCTGCCGCCGGACGACGATATCGGGGCCGAATGGGAGGCGTTTATCGCTTCGGTGCAGCGGCCCGCGGCGCAGCACCATATCGGCAAGCTCATGGAGCTGGGTCTGCAGCAGACGCCCGATGTGGAAATCCACCTCGCCCGTTACACGGGGCAGGTGAATCTGCCTGACGGCAAGTAGCGTTCACTCGGTCGTGCTGGCGTTCCAGAATGCCTGCGTGACCGCGCTCGACGCCGCCAGTTCGGCGACGATCCGGTCGAGCGTGTCGCCGTCGACGGACGTGGCGGCCAGCCTGGCTTCGATCTGCACGTCCTGCTCGCCAAACGCTTCCACCTCGAGGTCGCTGGCCGGATGGCCGATGGCTTCGAGCGCGTCCTCGAGCAGGCGCATGACTTCCTTCTGCCGCGCGCGGGAGGCGATGACGTGGATCGAATGCGCGACTTCCACCGCGGGCGTGTCGAGCGGCTGACGGTTGATACGGTCGGCCATCGGGCGCAGGAGGGTGTTGGCCGCGAGGATGAACGCGCAGCCGACCGCCGCTTCCAGAATCAGGTCGGCGCCCGCGCAGGCCCCCACGGCCGCCGAGCACCATAGCGTGGCCGCGGTATTGAGGCCACGCACGTTGCCTTCCTCGCGCATGATCACGCCGGCGCCCAGGAAACCGATGCCCGACACCACGTAGGCAATCACGCGCACCGCACCGTCATGGCCCGCGATATGGTTCGCCAGATCCACGAATATCGCCGCGCCGAGCGCCACCAGCACATTGGTCCGCAATCCCGCCGTGCGCTGGCGGTACTGCCGCTCGTACCCGATGACGGCACCCAGCACGAACGCCGAGGCGAGGCTGATGGCAGTGTCCAGCAGGGATTGCGGGTTGACGTTCTGGAAGGCTTCGAGGGACATGGGCGGGTGCTGTGCGGAGCCGGGATTGGGCCGCATTGTGGCACAGCACGATGACAGTCCCTCACCCGAAGGCGAGGGCCGGGCTACAGGCTCAGGCCGCCCACTTGTCCACGTCCAGCACTGCCTGCGCAAACGCGGCCGGCGCTTCCTGCGGCAGGTTGTGCCCCACGCCGCCGCCGATGTCCCGATGCTCGTACTTGCCCGTGTACTTGCTGCGATAGGCGCTGGGCGCCGGATGCGGCGCGCCGTTGGCGTCGCCCTCCATCGTGATCGACGGCACGCCGATCGTTGGCCCCGCGGCCAGCTTCTTCTCGATATCGTCGTACTTGGCCTCGCCCTCGGCCAGGCCCATGCGCCAGCGGTAGTTGTGGATCGTGATCGCGACGTGATCGCGGTTGTCGAACGCCGCGGCGCTGCGGTTGAACGTCGCGTCGTCGAACTTCCACTTCGGCGAGGCCAGTTGCCAGATCAGCTTGGCGAACTGGTGCGTGTACTTTTCATAGCCGAGGCGGCCGCGATCGGTCGCGAAGTAGAACTGGTACCACCATTGCAGTTCGGCTTCCGGCGGCAGCGGCTGCTTGCCCGCGGCCTGGCTGCCGATCAGGTAGCCGCTCACGGCCACGAGGCCGCGGCAACGCTCGGGCCACAGCGCGGCGAGGATGTCCGCGGTGCGGCCGCCCCAGTCATAGCCGGCCACGACGGCCGTCTTGATCTTGAGCGCATCCAGCAGGGCGATCGCATCGACGGCGATGGCCGCGGGCTCGCCATTGCGGGGCGTGTCGGCGGACAGGAACGTCGTGGTGCCGAAGCCGCGCAGGAACGGCATGATCACGCGATACCCGCGCGCGGCCAGCAGCGGGGCGACGTCGGCAAAGCTGTAGATGTCGTACGGCCAGCCATGCAGCAGCAGCGCCACCGGACCGTCGGCCGGACCGGCTTCGGCATAGCCGACGTTGAGGGCACCCGCCTGGATCTGCTTGATCGGCCCCAGCGACGTATGCGTGCCCGGCGTGGTCGGCGCCACGGGCGCGGCCTTCGGGAGCGCGCTCTGCGCCTGGGCGGCCTGCATCAGGCCAAACTGCGCGGCCGCCAGCGACAGCGCCGCGGTACCCAGAAAGCCTCGGCGAGGCAGGTCGATCTTGTCCGTCATGTTTTTCTCCAGTTGTGCCTGATGGGGTGTGCCGCAGTGGGCGATCGCATGAAACTGAACTGGAGTCTGGCGGCCGATCGCAAGCGGCATGTGTCAAATCCCGGCCGATTTGTATCGCCGTGTATTAGCCGATTCGCCACACATATGACGATACACACGCCCCCCGAACTCCGTACGGGAGGCGGGCGCGCGGGCTTTGGCCTGAAAGTTGCTTGAAAGAAATCACGCCGCGCGGGGGGCCGCCCGGCGCACCAACTTTGCGCTTTCACTGGGGTCAGCCATGAAGCCACATATCCAGCATTCCGCCCGCAACTATCGCGGGCCATGTCATGAGCACGGCGTTCGCTACAAGGCAGCGCTGCTGACGGTCGTCTGTGCGACCGGCGTCCTGTACGCCGCGTTGTCGTGGTGGACGGCCGTGTAGCCTAGCGCCGACAGCGAGTGGCACCGCGCGATCGCTAACGGGTATCATGGCGATCGTCGCGGCATGGGTGGATCGTGCCGAATCAGAAGAAGAGCAAATGGCACCGTCTATCGCGGGTATCGACCCCAACGAACTCGAGTCTGTCCGGCCGTACCTGCTGCGTTTTGCGCGGCTGCAGCTGCGTGACGACACGCTGGCAGAGGACACGGTGTCGGAGACCATCCTCGCCGCGCTCGAGCATCCCGAGCGGTTCGCCGGCCAGTCCGCGCTGCGGACATACCTGGTCGGCATTCTCAAGCACAAGATCGTGGACCTGCTGCGCAGCGGCAAGCGCGAGGTGCGCATTGCGCTGGCGTCCGGCGAGGACGGCGAGTCCCAGTCCGAAGACGATGCGTTCGATGCGTTGTTCTCGCGCAATGGCCACTACCAGCATCCGCCGTCGGACTGGGGCGATCCGGACCGGACGTTCGAGCGGCGCGAGTTTTTCGAGATCCTGCAGGTCTGCGTGGACAAGCTGCCCGCCAAGGCCGGCCGCATTTTCATGATGCGGGAGTGGCTGGAACTCGAAACCGAAGAAATCTGTCAGGATTTGAAGATCAGCGCGACCAACGCATGGGTGATGCTGTATCGCGCCCGCATGCGTCTGCGTGAATGCCTCGAACTGAACTGGTTCGGGGAGCGCGGCGCGTCACGCTGACAGGACTCACATGCCAGATTCGCCGGACTTTCCGCACGGCCCCCGCAAACGCCTGCTCCCGAAATGCGAGGAGGTGCACTTCCTGACCATGAAGGGGATGGACCAGCCGCTCTCGTGGGTGGAGCGTGCCCGCGTGCGCATGCATCTGGCCATCTGCGATGCGTGCACGAACTTCAACGGGCAGATGCGGCTGATGCGCAGGGCCATGCGCAAGCTCGGCCAGCAGGAGCCGGCCGAGCGCGACGGCGATTGAAGGCCGCCGTCCGGGACTCAGCGCCGGCGGCGCAGCGCGTCGAGGCTCAGGCGCCCGCCACCGGCCGTCAGCGGCACCAGCAGGAGCATGCCCCAGTAGAGGTGGCTCTGGATCGCCGCGGGACATTCGAACGTCCACAACTCCGGATACGAGATCACGGCCATCAGGTTCACCGCGAAGAGGCCCAGCGCGGCCGGACGCGAGAACAATCCCACGAATAGCAGCAGCGGAAACGCGAGTTCGCCGAACGTCCCGAACACCGCCGCGACATCGGGCGGCAGCAGCGGCACGTGGTACTCGTCGTGGAAGAGGGCGAGCGTCGAGCCCCAGTCCATGAGCTTGAGCTTGCCCGAGGCAAAGAACTGCCAGCCGACGTACACGCGAATGCCAAGCAGCAGCAGGGACAATCCCCAGTCGCCGAGCCATTGCTCCACATACTGGCGGGTGCGCTGCAGGGTGCCGGCCTGCGAACCGTCGTTCGGCGAGGGTTGGGTCATCGTGTTCATGTCTGGATCCTTTCAGGACGCGCGGCGCAGCATGCCGGCATGAAGCCAGCGCGAAAGTGCTGCCGCGGGATGGAATTGACGGTCGAGGCTGGCGGCACGCTGCAATAGCGCGCCGAGCGGCATGGGGCTGTCGACGTGGGTCGATATCAGCGAGGCCAGTGCAACCGCCTCTGCCGCGGAAGCGGGCAGGACGTTCACGCGCCAGTCCGGGCGCACGACGATGCCCGCGCTTGCGACGTGCGGGTCTTCGGGCAATGCGGGGCCGTCGGGCTGATGGGCGCGCCAGATCGAGACCGCATCCCATGGCGAGGTGAACGGCCGCGTGCATGACGTGAGTGCAACGGGCATGGCCGCGACGGTGTCCGGCGACAGCGACGCGATGTCGTCGACGGTCAGCGGCGTTTCGTCCGGCGCGTAATACGCGGCGTGGCACTGCCATTCGAGCCGCGCGACGTCCGGTATGTACGGATATGGCGCGACGGGATCGAACGTTCGCAGGAAGTCGCCGAACGCGCCGCCATAGCGATGCAGATCCGGATCCTGCGACGGATGGGCTTGCCGGTACACGTCGCTCAGCGCTTCGAAGAACTCGTCGCCGAGCAGCGCGCGTACGACCGGGTACGCATTGCCGAGCACGGACAGCGCGGTGGCCTGCTGGTTGCCGCGGTAGTAGCGCATCCGGCTACGTACCGCATCCGCGTCGCCATCGAAGATCGCGAGGCAGGCGGACGCGGTTTCCGTGTCGAGCCGGGGCGCGACGATCGCCTGCGCGAACATCTGCTGCAAGGCGTCAGGCGATGGCATGGCCAGTCTCCTTTGCGATGCGCGGATCGACAGCATGGGGACGCATCGCATGCCAGGCGTGATCGATCGCACGGCGCCGCTCTTCCAGCAGGACGTCGAGCGGCGGCACGTCGGTGTCCCATTCGATGAGCGTCGGAATGGCCACGCCTTCGCCGCAGCAGAGCTTGCGCAGGGCGGCTTCGTACAGCGCCCAGACTGGTTCCGCCACGGGCGCGCCATGGTGGTCGATGAGCACGCGTCCGGTAGCGTCGTCGCCGGCGGCGAGATGCCCCGCCACATGGATCTCGCCGATCGTGCCGGCGGGCAGGTCCGCAAGATCGTCGAGCGCGCATTGGGCGTCCTCCGCGTGATTGAACTGATTCACGTAGAGGTTGTTGATATCGAGCAGGATGCCGCAGCCCGTACGCCGCGCCAGCGCTGCCAGAAATTCGGTTTCGCGCATCTGGTCGTCGCGATAGCGCAGGAACGTGGAGACGTTCTCGACGAGAATCCGCCGACGCAGCCGCGACTGCATGCGGTCCACGCGATTCGCCATCAGCGCGAGCGCGTCTTCCGTCAGCGGCAATGGCAGCAGGTCGTTGAACTGATGCCGTGCGACACGGTTCCAGCACAGGTGCTCGGAAACGAGCGCCGGTTCCACGCGCTCGACGAGCGCGGCAATGCGTTCCAGATGCGGCGTGAAGTGATCGTCGCCGGCGGAGCCGAGCCCCAGCCCCACGCCATGGAGGCTCAGCGGATAGTCGGACCGCAGGGTTTCCAGGACGCGGATGTCCCGTCCGCCCGCGCCAAGATAGTTCTCGGTATGTACCTCGAACCAGTCGACGCGATCGGCATCGTGGCGCCGGGCCAGCACTTCGGCATAGAGCGAAGTGCGCAGCCCGATGCCGAAGCCGAGATCGCCGGGCGCGACGGGAAGGTGCGATAGGACGCGCGAGGTCATGATGAGGCTCCGCCAGGCGACGCGTCTTACTTGGCGGCGCTCAGCTTGCCACCCATCTGCGCGCAGGTGCCCTTGGCGACGAACTTCCAGTCCTTGGGGTCCTTGTCGGCCTTCGACTGGCCCGCGCACGAGTGGCTGCCCGAGCTGCTCGCGCAGTCGTTCTGCCCGGCCATGGCGACGCCGTAGCACTTTTCCTTGTCGGCATTGGCGTCGGCGGCATGCGCGACACCCGCCGAGAACAGACCGACGAGGGCGGCGGCAACGAGTGCGGATTGCTTGTTCATGGTGAAGACTCCTTGGTGTGTGTCATTGCCGCGCGGCAACACGAATGGAAGTCCGTCGCGGCGACCGTCGGCGACGATCTGGACGGTAGTCGGAGCCTTCGATGCGTTCCTTACACGCGTCGCGAATATTTTTTTTCGCGGCGGCACGATGCGCGCTCGGATCCGCGTGGCGGCGTAGACGAGTACGCCCGAGATGGGCGATGAAAGGGAAGTGTAAGGTGCGAGCGCAAGCGCGACGATAGCACCACCCCGCTGCAGCATGTCTCCCATCGAAGTGGGGTGTTGCATGGCTCGGACGTTTGTCCCTGGCCTCCTTGTCTCGGTACTATCGGGCTCTTGCCAAACCTTTCCCTTGTGATGCCATGCAACTGTCCGCCGCGGTGCCGATCCTCCGGATCTTCTCGGTCGAGAAGGCCAGGGAGTTCTACCTCGATTTCCTCGGCTTCACGCTCGACTGGGAGCACCGGTTCGAGCCGGAGCTGCCCATCTATATGCAGGTGCGCCGCTCGGGTTTGACGCTGCACCTGAGCGAACACTACGGCGACGCCACGCCGGGCTCGACCGTGTTCGTGCCGATGGAAGATATCGACGCATACCACCAGGAGCTGATCGCAAAACAGTACGGCTACGCGCGCCCCGGCATCGAGTCGCTGGGCTGGGGCCGGCAGATGCAGATCGCCGATCCGTTCGGAAACCGGCTGCGGTTCTGCGAGTTGTCCGGGGATTGAGGGCCCGCGTCCGGGGTTCGCTGACCTGGCGGACGCAAGACTGCCGACCGGACGCTACGGGAGTTTCCCAATAGGGAAAACTCTCGTCGAAGGCAGGACCGGGGTTCCGGCACCGCGATCGTGGTGCCAGCCCGCACTTCTCTAGTGCTCTCCGCACTCAAATTGCGCTTTTTCTCCGCTGTTTCCCGCGTTTTCAAGTGACGCGCCATAGGTCCGCGGGGCCTCATGTTCCCGGTTTCCCATATAGAACGTCGGGTGGCACAGGTTGTGCATATGGGAAACATCGGGAAACTTTTTGGGAAACCCTAGGGGAGTGCCACCGTGACCTATCCAGCAGCCATGTCGACGCCGGTCCAGCCGGCCGCTACCGACGAATCCAACCTCACCCGCGTGCTGTTCGCCAGTTCCGTCGGGACCATCATCGAATGGTATGACTTCCTGATCTACGGCACCGCGGCCGCGCTGATCTTCAACAAGCTGTTCTTTCCCGCCGCCGATCCGATGCTGGGCACGCTGGCGGCGCTCGGCAGCGCGGCCGTCGGCTTCCTCGCGCGTCCGTTCGGCGGCGCGGTGTTCGGGTTCATGGGCGACCGGCTCGGCCGCAAGTCGATGCTGCTGATGTCGCTGCTGCTGATGGGCGTCGGCACGTTTGCCATCGGCCTGCTGCCGACGTACCAGCAGATCGGCGTCTGGGCCCCCGTGCTGCTCGTGCTGCTGCGCATCGTGCAGGGCATCGGGCTCGGCGGCGAGTGGGGCGGGGCCGCATTGATGGTGCTCGAGCACTCGCCGAAGCACCGGCGCGGGTTGTACGGCAGCCTCGTGCAGGTCGGCTTTCCGCTTGGCCTGATTCTCTCCACCGCCGTGTTCTGGGCCGTGTCCTCGCTGCCCGAGGAAGCGCTGATGAGCTGGGGCTGGCGCGTGCCGTTCCTGCTGAGCATCGTGCTGGTGGGCCTCGGCAGCTTCGTGCGCATGCGCATCACGGAATCGCCGGTGTTCGAGGAAATGAAGGCGAAGAACGAGCTTGCGGCCAATCCGCTCAAGGAAGTCTTCACGCGCCACCGCAAGTCGTTCCTCGTGGCCATCGGCCTCAAGCTGTGCGAGGTGTCGTGGGTCTACCTGCTGACCGTATTCCTGGTTGTCTATGCCACGACGCACCTCGGCTTGCCCAAGAAGATGCTGCTCAACGCGATCTTTATCGCGGCCGTGATCGAGGTGTTCATCATGCCGCTGTTCGGGCTGCTGGCGGACCGCATCGGACGCCGTCCGCTGTTCTTCATCGGCACGGCCTTCACGATCCTGTTTGCCTACCCGATGTTCTGGATGGTCGATACCCGCGATCCGACGCTGATCGTCGCGGCAATCTCGATGGGCCTGATTCTTGGCCAGGGGATGATGTTCAGTATCGAGGCAACGTACTTCCCCGAGCTGTTCGGCGCGCGGGCACGTTACACCGGCGCTTCGTTCGGCTTTCAGGTGGCGGCAGCGATCGGGGGCGGCCTCACGCCGATCTTCGCGACCGTGCTCGTGGAGAAGCTCGGCGGTACCGCGGGGGTCTCGATGCTGCTGATCGGGGTGGCGATCGTCACGCTGGTCGCGGCCCTGTTTGCCCGGGAGACGCGCAACGATTCGATCCGCGAGGCGTGACATCGCCCGCAGGCTGCGCTAGACTAAAGTTTCCCATAGGGAAACTATGGGAAACCACCGACATTCCGACAGTCATCGACAACCGATCTTCATCATGCCGCAACCCACCCCCCTCAAGACGGAGCGCGCACCCGCGGCCGTCGGCCCTTACGCGCAAGGCGTCCGTCTGGGCGACCTCGTGTTCTGCTCGGGCCAGTTGCCCATCGACCCGGCCACGGGCGAGATTCCCGCCGACGTCGAGGGACAGACGCGCCAGTCGCTGGCCAACGTGGCCGCCGTGCTCGAGGCCGGCGGCGCGAGCCTGGCAAGCGTGGTCAAGACCACCGTGTTCCTGAAGGACATGAACCAGTTCGCGCTGATGAACGCCGTGTATCAGTCGTTCTTCGGCACCAGCGTACCCGCGCGCTCGACGATCGAAGTCGCGCGCCTGCCGCGCGACGTGCTCGTGGAGATCGAGGCGATCGCGGGCGTGCAGACCGGGGAGTGAGCCATGATCCAGTGGACCGGTGGGCGTCTGCACCACATCCATATCGCGCCGTCGGCGTCGTACGAGATGGAAGAACTCGACCGCGCCGAACTGATTGCCGGCAAAGGCATCGTCGGCGACCGCTATTTCCTCGGCACGGGCACGTATTCGCCCAAGCCCGACGTGCGCGAGGTCACGCTGTTCGCGGCCGAAGTGCTCGACGCGCTGGCGCGCAACGACCCGCCGCTGCAACAGGGGCCCATCCACCTCAAGCCCGAGGAACATCGCCGCAACCTGACGGTGTCCGGCGTGCCGCTCGACTACCTCGTCGGCAAGCGTTTTCGCGTCGGCAACGTGGTGCTCAAGGGCGGGCGGCTCAATTTCCCGTGCAAGTACCTCGAGGAGTTGCTCGGCATGCCGCTCTATCTGCCGCTCTACAACCGCTCGGGCCTCAACTGTTCGATTGTCGAGGGCGGATGGATCGAGAAGGGCGACCCGATCGAGCCGCTGGAATAAAACCGCTGATCTAACGTTTCCTGTCTCATGTCCGCACGCATCATCATGAAGCTCGTCGTCGATGAGGTCATCGACGACACCGCCGACGTCCGCGTCGTCACGTTCCGCCATCCGCGCCGGCCCACGCTGCCCGACGCCGAGCCCGGCGCGCACGTGGACGTGCATATCCCGGGCGGCAAGATCCGCCAGTACTCGCTGTGCAACGATCCGGCCGAGCCGGGCCGCTACCGCATCGCGGTCAAGCGCGAGGCCGACGGCCGCGGGGGTTCGCGCTGGCTGCACGAGCATCTGGCGCCGGGCATGGAGATTCCGGTCACGGTGCCGCGCAACAACTTCGGGCTGTCGCGCGACGCCGCGCGCCATGTCCTTATCGCGGGCGGCATCGGCATTACGCCGTTCGTCTCGATGGCGCGGCACCTCTCCGCGGCGCACGGGGACTTTACGCTCCACTATTGCGCGCGCACGGCCGCCGAGGCGCCGCTGCATGCCGAGCTGGCGCGGATCTGCTCGCCCGAACAGCTGCGGACATGGTTCAGCCGCGACCCGGAGGGCCAGCGTTTCGACGCGGCGATGCTGGCCACGCCCGTGCCGGGCACGCATATCTACTGCTGCGGTCCGGCGAGCCTCGTCAATGCGGTGCGCGAAGCGACGGCGGCATGGCCCGCGGAGCAGGTGCACTTCGAGGTCTTTGCGCCCACGCTCGACGAAAACTTCAAGCCGGAGCCGTTCGATATCCGCCTGGCGTCTACTGGCGAGACGATTCGCGTGCCGGCCGACACCTCGGCGCTGGCCGTGCTGCGGGAGCGGGGGTTCCCGCTGGCATCGTCGTGCGAGATGGGCGTGTGCGGATCGTGCGTCTGCGATTACACCGACGGCGTGGTCATCCATCGGGATTCCTTTCTCGACGCGTCGAAGCGTCAGGAGAAGCTCGCGCTGTGCGTGTCGCGCGCGCGTGTGGGGGTGACGCTCGATCTCTGATGCGAGGCCGCCGGTCGCCCGCCCCCGCGATTTTTGGCAGGCGGCGCACAAGGCGGTAAACTTGCGCGCAGATCAGGCAACTCGTATCGCACGCATGAAACCGAGCCGCATCTCAGGGAGCAAGAGAAAACCGTCGCAGGCGGAGCCGACCCCGGTCGCCGCCAACGAGCCGCCGGCCGCGGACTTGGCCGTGGGATCGTCGCAGGGAACGGCCCTGGACGCGGCCCTGGACGCGGCCGCCGGCTCCGCGCATGGCGCGCTGGGGCAGCGGCTGCGCCGCCATCGGCTCGATGCGCGCATGACGCTGGCCGAGGTGGCCGAGCGCTCGGGCTTCGGCAAGGCGTATCTGTCGCGGATCGAGAACGGCAAGAAGGTGCCCCCGATCGCCACGCTCGCGCGCATTGCCGCGGTGCTCGGCGTGGAACCGGGCGCGCTGCTGGCGGAGAGCGCGGGACCGGGCAACGCGGCGCCCGCGTGGCGCGGCGTCAGCCTCGTCAAGCGTGACGATCGCCGGCCCACGGTGCTGGGCGGCACGGCGTTCGGCTACAACTATCTGTCGGTCAGCAATGCCGCGCATGGCCAGGCCCTGCAGGCGTTCCTGTTCAGCTTTCCCGAAGAGATCGACAAGTACGTGTTCTTCGAGCACGACGGCGAGGAACTGATCCACGTGCTCGAGGGCAAGCTCGAGTGGCAGATCGGCATGGACAAGTACGTGCTCGAGCCTGGCGATACCATCCACTTCGACTCCCGCATCCCGCATCGCGGCCGCAGCCTATCCGGTTCCACCAAGGCGCTGATGGTCATGTACGCGCCGACCACCGACAAGGAAACGCTGGCCTAGGGTTGCCGCGGGTTACAGCGCCAGGTGAATCGGCTGGCTGCCCGCGGCGGGCATTGCGCAGCAGATCAGCGCTTCGCCTACCGGCACCGGGAACGACGGCGGCTGGGCATAGGTGACCTCGCCCTGCACCACGCGCGTGCGGCAGCTGCCGCAACTGCCGCCGCGGCAGCTGAACGCCGGTGACAGCCCGCGTTCCTCGGCGAGTTCGAGCAGCGAGCCGCCGCCGGGACTCCAGCGGGCCTCCTTGGCCGAATCGGTGAACATCACCGGCACCGCGGTCGTCGCCACCGGTGCAAGCACGGGCGCGTCGTCGCGCACGACCGAAGAGGTGCCGAATGCCTCGGCGTGGATGCGGTCGTTCGGTACGTTGAGCGCGCGCAGACCGTCGTACAGCGACTGCATGAACGGCGCCGGTCCGCACAGATAGAAATCGAAATCGTCGAAGGGCAGATGCGCGCGCAGCACGTCGATCGTGATGCGACCGGACTCGTCGTAATCCTTGCCGATGGTAGCGCCGGCCGGATCGCTGAGCAGGCGCACGACCTCCACCGCGCCGTTGCCGCGCAACGCCAGCGCATCGAGTTCCGCGCTGAACGCGCGCTCGGCCAGCGAACGCGCCGAATGAAAGAACCATGTCGGCCGCATGCGCTGCTTGCGCGTGCCTTCGTAGATCAGGTGGCGCAGCATCGCCAGCATCGGCGTGACCCCGATGCCCGCCGCCAGCAGCACGGCCGGCCGGCGCACGAACGGATCGATCGTGAAGGCGCCGGCGGGCGCGCGCGTCTCGATGATGTCGCCCACCTTCACATGGTCGTGCAGGTAGCCCGATACCTGGCCGTCGCGCTTGACGCTGATGCGGTAGCCGGTATCGGACGGCGCCACGGACAACGTGTAAGTCCGCAGGACCGGCGCATCGTGGCCCGGCAGCGTCAGGCGGATCGGCAGATGCTGGCCGGCATGATGCGCGATGATGCCGGCGTCGTCGGCCGGTGCCAGATGGAACGACCGCACTACGCTGCTTTCATCGACGATTCGCGTGACGCGGAACGGCCGCCACTGGTCGGCCACGCTGGCGGCACGCAGGCGGTCGGCCGCTTCGTTCCAGTTGCCCGTCAGCAGCGAGCTCGGGGCGGCGCCATCGGTCTTCGTGATCCAGCGCAGCGGCAGCGCGCCGTCGCGCCGCACGATCTGCTCGGGAATAAAGCGCCAGAGGCGTTCGGCGCCCTGGAATGCGGCAATCTCGGGCGAATCGACGATGACCTCGGCGCGCCCATGCATCTGCAGCAGTTCGCCCGTGGAGAAGTCGGCAAACGTCACGCCGGCCATGGGGTTGACCATGAAGTTGCCCAGCGTGTTGAAGAACAGGTTGCCCGCGAAGTCGGGAATCGTCATGCCGCCATCGGCGTCCAGGCGGACGAAGCCGGCCTTGCCGCCGCGGTGCGACACATCGACCTGGCGCGGTTCGCCGGGCACGTCGGCATACGACGCCACGAAGAATGCGCTGGCGGCCCCAATCAGCGCCCGCGCACGATCGTCGAGCGCATCGAGCCATTGCGGAACCGGACCGGTCAAGGCGGCGCCCGCAGCATCGCCCACCGTCGCGTCCACCGGCGTCAGCGTGCGTTCGTGGATATAGCGCGGGCAGTTGCCAAAGCTGTGTCCCACATCGATATGCGCGACACCGGGGGCATCGTGGCGCAGCACGCCGTTCATGCGATTGCGGCGGCGCGTGGCCAGGTCGATGCCGAGCAGGCCGATCGCATCGCCATCCTCGAAGCCCGCGTCGGCAGGATCGGCCGCATCGCGGACGATGGCGATATCGAGCACACGCGGGTCCGGCGAATGCAGGAAACCCGGCTGCCCCGTGCGCAACGTGGCCCAGACGCGGCCATCCGGCGCCACGGCGCCCAGCACGACAAACGGCAATTGCTCGAAGAACTCCCGATGCTGGTCGGGCATGTAGTCGCGCACCACGCGACGGCCGAGCTCGTCCATTCTGGCGGCAACGCCTACCCGCGTCTGCATCGCGAGTTCACCGGCATGCCATGGCGCACGGGTCGTGGACATGATCTGTACCTCCTGCATCGGGGATGGGTTTGTCAGGCGGCGAGGCCGACGGGCGTCTTCTGGAACTCGACGAAGCCGGGCAGGGCTTCCACGCGTTGCAGCCACTGGCGCACGTTGGCGTAGTCCTTCAGATCGACGAAGCCTTCCGGGGCGCGCGCCGTGTAGCTGTACAGCGCGACGTCCGCGATGGTCGGATGATCGGCGGCGAACCACTCGCGGCCGGCCAGCGCGTCGTCCATGCGCTTGAGTACGACGTGGGCGCGGGTGATGACCTGCTTGCTGTCCAGCGGCGCGGCAAACACGGTGATAAGGCGGGCGGCGGCGGGGCCGAAGGCGATATCGCCGGCGGCGACCGATAGCCAGCGTTGCACGGCCGCCGATTCGGCGGGCGTTTCCGGCAGCCAGTCGGTCTTGCCGAACTTCTTGCTCAGGTAGATCAGGATCGCATTCGAGTCCGGTACCACCGTGTCGCCGTCCACCAGCACGGGCACCTGGCCAAACGGGTTGATCGCCAGGAACTCGGGCTTCTTGTGGGCGCCGGTGCCCAGATCGACATTGATCAGCTCGAACGGGGTGCCGATCAGCGACAGGAACAGGCGGGCACGGTGGGAGTGGCCGGAGAGCGGGTGGTAGTAGAGCTTCATGGTGTGTCCTCGGTTGTTGGTTTCGCACGTAATGTCGTGCTGGAAACCATCATAGGACCACTCGAAGTGCGGAAAAACAGGCGAATCGCGAAGGTATTCTTCTTGAAACAAGAAGAATCGAGGCTAGTTCAGCGATTTGTCGGCCCGAAGCCGCTCGATGGCCAGATCGAGGAACGCGCGGACCTTCTGCATGGCGTGCCGGCCCTCGCGGTGGATCACATGGATGGGCTGCGGGGTCGTCTCGAATTCCGCGAGCACGACGCGTAATGTGCCGGACCATAACTCGGCCGCCACCTGATAAGACAGCGCCCGCGCGATACCGAGGCCGCTCACCGCCGCGCGGATCGCGGAATCGTTCGTCGTGGTGGTCAGCCGCGGCTGAAACCGCAGCGGGTAGGGCGCGTCATCGACCACGAAGCGCCATTCGGGCGTCAGCGCGACGGCCGTGGTGTGGATCAGGCTGTGCTGCAAGAGCTCGTCGGGCGTGCGCGGTGTGCCGTGCTGCTCGAGGTAGGACGGCGCCGCGCACAGGACCCGGCGGACCCGCCCGACCTGCACCGCCTGCAGCGAGGAACTCGACAGCTCGCCGATGCGGACGGCCACATCGACGCCCTCATCGACGAAGTTGACGTTGCGGTCGAGCAGCAGCGTGCTGACATCGACTTCGGGATAGCGCTGGAGATACTCGACGACGATGGGCATGACATGCCGCGCGCCGAACAGCGTCGACGCCGTCACGACCAGATGGCCGCGTGGCGTGCCATGGGTGCCGGCCGCGCCGAGTTCGGCCTCCTCGATCTCGCCGAGGATGCGGCGGCAGTTCTCGAAATAGGCCGAGCCGGTGTCGGTCGGCCGCACGAGCCGCGTGGTCCGCGTAAGCAGCCGCACGCCGAGGTGCGCCTCGAGCTCGGTCACGACGCGGCTGACCACCGACAGCGAGACGTCGAGCTTGCGCGCGGCCGCGGTGAACCCGCCCGACTCGACGACCGCGACGAACGTCTTCATGGCCTGCAGTCGATCCACGCGTGCTCCCCAAGGTAGTTGATGGCACGGAGTATATCGACTGCGCGCGCGGAGACGCTAGGCCGCCGCCTCCATCTTCATCGTCAGCGGGGTGCGCTGGCCCAGTGCCACGTAGGCCGCCTCCAGCAGCGCGCGCGTGTACGCGTGCTGCGGCCGATCGAGGATGTCATCGACGCTGCCTTCCTCGACGATGCGCCCCTGGTGCATGACCACGATGCGATCGGCGACCTCGGAGACGGCCGCGAGGTTGTGCGATACGAAGAAGCAGGCAAAGCCATGCGTGCGCTGCAATTCGCGGAACAGCGTCAGCACTTGCTTCTGGATCGTCATGTCGAGCGCGGACACGGGCTCGTCGGCCACGACCAGCGCGGGATTGCGGATGAGCGCGCGTGCAATCGCCACGCGCTGGCGCTGCCCGCCCGACAACGCATGCGGAAAGCGCTCGGCGAGTCCATCGAGCCCCACCTCGGCGAGCATGCGATCGACACGCAGCCGGCGCTCGCCCGCGGTCATGGGCCCGGCATGGTCGAGCGGCTCCGCCACGATCTCGCCGATGCGCTGGCGCGGGTCGAGCGAGGAGTAGGGATCCTGGAACACCATCTGGCACGCCAGGCGGAACTCGCGCTGCGCCTGGCGGCCGCCGCTGCCCACGGGCTGGCCGCGGAACTGCAGCGTGCCGCCCGCCAGCGGCAGCAGGCCGATCATCGCGCGGCCCAGTGTGGTCTTGCCCGAGCCGGAACCGCCCACCACCGCCACGACTTCACCGGGGCGGATGGCCAGCGATACGCGATCGACGGCCAGCTTGTCCGTGCCGCGCGAGAACATGCGGTGCGCGCCGGGATAGGCCACCGAGACATCGCGCGCCTCGATCACGGGCGGTGCGTCGGCCACGGCCGGTCGCCCGACCGCGCGCCGCGGCAGCGCGTCGATGAGGCTGCGCGTATAGGCCGTCTTCGGCTCGCACAGGACGGTGCGCGCGCTGCCGTACTCCACCTGGTCGCCGCGGCGCAGCACGAGCACGGAGTCCGCGTAGTGCGCGACCAGTTGCAGGTCGTGCGTGACCAGCAGCACGGCGGTGCCGCTGTTGCGCGTGAGGTCCGCCATGATTTCCATGACCTCCCGCTGGCTCAGCGCGTCGAGCGCGGTGGTCGGCTCGTCGGCAATCAGCAGGCGCGGCTTGAGCAGCATGACCGAGGCCAGCATGATGCGCTGGCGCATGCCGCCCGAGAACGCATGGGGGAACGAGGCCATGCAGGTCTCGGGATCGGCGATCTGCACGCGGCGCAGCATCTCGATGGCGCGCTCGCGCGCGACTTTGGGAGCCAGCTTTTCGTGCAGCAGCAGTCCTTCGCACAACTGCGCGCCCACGGTCATGGCCGGGTTCAGCGAGACCATCGGTTCCTGAAAGACCATGCCCGCCACCTGTCCGCGCAGGCCGCGCATCGCGCGGTCGGACAGCACGGCCACGTCCTTGCCGTCGAGGGTGATGGTGCCGCCGGTCTGCTTCACCTGCGCCGGCAGCAGCCGCATGATGGCGCGGCCGGCCATGGTCTTGCCGCTGCCCGACTCCCCGACCAGCGCGAGCACTTCGCCGGGCGCCATCTCGAACGAGATGCCCTTGAGAATCGCGTTGCCGCCGTTGCTGTGGAGGGTCAGGTTGCGCACCGACAGCAGCGGCGCGGGGGTGGGGGCATTGTTGGCGATCGTCATGCCTGCTCCATGCGGGGGTCGAGCCAGTCGCGCAGTGCGTCGCCCAGCAGATTGATGCCCAGCAGCGTGAGGGCGATACACAGGCCAGGCGCGATGCCGAGCCATGCTGCGGATTCGATATAGGGACGGCCCGACGAGAGCATGTTGCCCCACGTCGGCGCGGGCGGCGGGACACCGAGCCCGAGGAAGCTCAGCGCGCTTTCCGCAAGGACCACCCAGCCGAACATCGACGTGCCCAGCACCATCAGCGGCGCGGCGCAGTTCGGCAGGATATGGCGCAGCATCGTCGTGAGTTCGCTATTGCCGATGACGCGGGAGGCCTCGACGAATTCCTTCTCGCGCAGCGACAGCACGGTGCCGCGGACCAGGCGCACGACCGTCGGCGTATAGGCGAGCCCCAGCGCCAGCACGATGCCGTACTTGTTGGCACCCGTGATGACCATGATGCCGAGCGCGAGCAGGATGCCCGGAAACGCCAGCAGCGCATCGTTGACGACCATCATCACGCGATCGGTGCGGCCGCGGAAGTAGCCGGCGACGAGGCCGAACAGCGTGCCGAGCAGCAGCGCGAGCACCACGGTCAGCGCCGCGACGAGCAGGCTTGCGCCCGCGCCGGCAATCAGGCGAGAAAGAATGTCGCGGCCGAACTCGTCGGTGCCGAGCCAGTGCAGGTCCGTGGGTGGCTTGAGCCGCATGCGCAGGTTGAGCTTGAGCGGATCGAACGGCGTCCACACCATCGACAGCAGCGCCATCGTGACCACGGTACCGACCAGGGTGCCGCCGATGGCCGCATTGAGACGAAGTTTCATGACGTTGCCACTCGCGGGTCGAAGAGGGGATAGAACAGGTCGACCACAAGGTTGACCACGACGTAGATGACCGCGGTGAACAGCAGGCAGCCCTGCACCACGGGATAGTCGCGCGCGAAGATCGCATCGACGAGCAGCCGGCCGAGGCCCGGCAGCGTGAACACGGTTTCCAGCACCGCGATGCCGCCCAGCAGGTTGCCGAGCACGAGGCCGATCATCGTCCATGTGGGCGCGAACGCATTGGGCAGCACGTGGCGCAGCAGCACGCGGCGTTCGGACAGGCCCTTGGCGCGCGCGTGGGTCACGTACTCGAGGCGCAGGGTCTCGATGGCGCTGGCCCGCGCCATGCGCGTCAGCACGCCCATCTCGATCAGCGTCAGCGTGACGATCGGCAGCAGCAGGTAGCTCAGTGCCGCGCGCCAGTCCTCGCTGAATGCCACGTAGCCGACCACGGGTACCCAGCCGAGCTTCAGGCCGACCAGCAACAGCAACAGCAGCCCCAGCCAGAAGCTCGGGATCGACAGGAAGAACGTGGCGCCCGCGACGATCACGGTATCGGTGAGCGAGTTCTGCTTCCACGCCGCGAACAGTCCGGCGGGCACCGCGATCGCGGCGGCGGCCGCCACGGCGACGAGCACGATGGTCGCGCTGACCTGGAACCGCTCGATCAGCAGCGGCAGCACCGCTTCATTGGTGGTGATGGAGTGGCCGAGGTCGCCACGGACCATATGCGAGAGCCAGACGCCGAACTGCACGACGATCGGCTGGTCGAGGCCCAGTTGCGAACGCAGGTCGGCCAGCTGCTCCGCCGTGCCGCTGTCGCCGAGGATCAGCTGCGCGGGGTCGCCCGGAATCAGGCGCATGAGCACGAACACGAGCAGCGCCACCAGCAGCAGCGTCGGCAGTGTCCACAGCGCGCGCCGCAGCAGATAAAGAAGGAACGAGGATGACACGGGGTAGGCTCCGGTTACTTGTTGCTGGCGAACGCGACGCGCCACGCGCGCGGCTGTCCCAGCGGCCAGCCGTGGAAGTTGCTCACATAGTTGCGGGCCGCGCTCGTACGCGTTTCCGAATAGACGAAGATGGCCGGCACGTCTTCCCGCATGCGGGCCTCGAGCGCGTCGAATGCGGCCTGCCGCCGCGCGGGATCGCTCTCGTTCATGCTCTCGTTGAGCAGGCGGATCGCCTCGGGGTTCTCCCACACCTTGCGTGGCTGCTTGTCCTTCGGCCCGACGATCATCTCGTACGACAGCGACGGATCCAGACGGGCCGAGTAGCTGAAGGCCATGGCCTGATAGTCGCCGCGCGTATAGCGGTCCAGCAGCGTGGCCCAGTCGAGCACTTCCACGTCCACGCGCAGGCCCGCTTCCGCCGCCATGGCCTGCGTCAGCACCGCGATATCGAACAGCGCGTTGTAGCGCTTGGTCGTCAGGATCTTGATGGTCTGGCCACGGTAGCCGGCCTCGTTCAGCAGCTTGCGCGCCGCGGCGATATCGCGGCCCGGCATCACGGCCTGCGGCTTCCCGTAGAACGGGCTCGGCCGCGGAATCACGGACCGGCTCGCCTTCGAGTTGCCGCCCGTCACCGCATCGACGAGCTCGGGCACGTCGAGCGTCAGCGCGATCGCACGGCGGATGCGCGCATCCTTGAGCACGGGGTCGCGCGTCTGGAACAGCAGGCCGGCCTGGCTCATCGTCGGCGTGCTGTCCAGCAGGATGTCCTTGCGCGCGCGGTAGTCGGGCAGGTCGTTGTCCTCGACGTCGGGAATCACGTCGATATTGCCCGACAGCAGCGCGGCCTTGGCCGCCGACGGATCGGGCACGACCATGAAGCGGACCCTGGCGATCTCGGGCGTCTTGTTGCCCGTGTTGCCGTCGCGCTTGCCCGGCAGCGGCTGGTAGTACGGATTGCGCTGGAGCTCCAGATACTGGCCGCGCTTCCAGTCCGCGAGCTTGTAGGGGCCCGACCCGACGAGCTCGCGCCACTTGCCGTCATGGCCAATGGAACTGCGGTGATAGATACCGGTGCCGCCGCAGTCGGGCCGCGCCAGCGTCTTCAGGAACAGCGCCGACGGCTTGTCGAGCGTATAGACCACCGTCAGCGGATCCTTCGCCGCCACGTTGACCACCTTCGCGTAGCCGCGGCCATCGAACTCCGAGAGGCAGCGCCAGTTGTTCGCGGGGGTCATGTAACGGTGCCATGCAAAGACGACGTCGTCCGAGGTGATCGGCGCGCCGTTCTGGAATTTGAGGCCCGGACGCAACGTGAACGTGTACGTGAGTCCGTCCGCGGACACATCGACCTTCTGCGCGAGCAGGGGGCCGACCGAGGTGTCTTCGCGGAACGCGACGAGGCCCTCGACCAGATGGGCCACCACGGCGTCGGTATTGACGTCGCGGTTGATGCCCGGGTCGGTCGAGCGGATATCGGCATTGAGCCGCACGCGCAGCGTGTCCTGTGCCGGCTGCGCGAACGCAGTCAGCGTGAACAGGCCCGCAGCGGCCAATATCAACTTCGTCGCGTGTGCCATGCTGTCTCCTCCCGCGACCGTCATCGACCGGTGGCTTGCTGAATGTCCATCTCCAGATGGAACCTGGTGAAACTCGGGTACAGCGCGGGCAGCATCGACACCTCCATGGAACCCAGCTCCGGCTCCATCACGATCATCGCGACGGTGGCGGAGAGGTTGTTGCTGGTATTGGGACGCGGCGGACGGCAGACCGACCACGGCGTCTCGAAATCGTCGAACAATGCGTTCTTGATCGTATCGACGGTGATCTTGCCGATATGCGGCGTCACGAGCTGGCGCACGCGTTCGTCACGATAGAGCGAATCGGGCATCTTCTGGATGCCGAGGTCGCGCAGCTTGGTCAGCGCGACGGCACTGAGCCAGTGGTTCGCATGCACGACGACGCCACGCTCGGGCTGGACCTGGAAGGTTTCGTCGGGCGCGCACTCGAAGTTGATGGCGACGCCCCCGGCGTGCGCCACCATGATGTTGTTCGCCGCGGACTTGGCCGTTACGTACACGGCCTGCATGGCGAGCGCGAGGCGCTTCTGCTCCAGCACCTTGCGGCGGATCAGTGCCAGCGGCACCGCGAGTGTGCGATAGTCGCGTTCGCATTCGAGGTAGTTCGCGGTGATGGAGATGCCCGCCGCGTTCATGCCGGAGCGCGCGAGCGCGCCGGCTTCGGTGAACGTCAGGTAGTCGGGCCCGTCTTCGCGATGCACCTTCAGCACGACCGACGACTCGGCGCACTCGGCCTTCCAGTCCCAGTTCTGGGCATGGATCACGCGGCCGTGCGCGGTGGCTTCCGGCAGGGCGATCACGCCCGTGCAGCCGTCCGGATCGATCGGCACCGGCTGCTTGTTGCGCATGCGGTCGGCCAGCTTCAGGACTTCCGTGCGGGCGTTCAGCATGACCACGGCGGCGTATTCCACGCCGGCACCCTCGGCGATGCCGTGCATCTCGTCGATATAGCTCGCGTCGAATGCGGCGATGGTCGGCTCGAACGTGGCCACGATCTTCTGGAGCTCCGGCCAGCCGAGCTTGTTGTTCTCCAGTTGGCGGGAGTAATGTTCAATGCCACGCTTGATGCGCGTTGCGGCTTGCTCGCCGTATTGGCGGCCACGCTCGCGCGGCGGCCCGCTGACTTCGATCAGCGGGCATTCGGGAGCGGGTGCGACTTGTCGGTTTTCGGTCATGGTCGGAGGGTGCGGCGGGAGAGGTCAGGAGTAGCGTTATGGTTGTGTGTAGGATTCAAAGTGTATTTTGGTGACACAAAAAAATCAATGGAATATCCGAACAGCGTTCCAAACGAAACGCCCGCGGAGGGTTCTGGCCGCACGCGCCTGGCATTGCAGGACCGCATCGCACAATGGATCCGCGACGAGTCGCTGGAGGCCGGGGATCGTCTGAACGAACAGAAACTGGCGGAGTCGCTGGGGGTCTCGCGCACGCCGATCCGTGCGGCGCTGGACCAGCTGGAGGCGCAGGGCTTTGTCGAACGGCGCCGCAACAAGGGCGTGGCGCTGCTGGCGCCGCCGCCGGTGGCGGAGGCGGAGACGCCCGTGCCGGCCGACGAGGACGAGCTGCTCGCGCGCATCGCGCACGACCGCCAGCGCAAGTCGCTGCCGGACGAGGTCTCCGAGCGCGACCTGATGGAGCGCTACAACGAGACGCGCGTGACCATCAAGCAGGCGCTGGTGCGGCTCGCGGACCTCGGTATCGTCGAGCGGCGGCTCGGCTACCGGTGGAAGTTCCAGGACGCGGTCTGGTACAGCGAGGCGCGGCTGGAGAGTTACCGGTTCCGGCTCGTGATCGAGCCCGCGGCGATCCTGGAGCCGTCGTTCGTGCTGCCGCCGGACTGGGCCGCGCGTATGCGCATCCAGCATTCGGCGTTCCTCACGCAGCCGTGGACGGAGGCGTCACCGATCGCGTTCTTCGAGACCAACGCGGCGTTCCATGAAGGGCTGGCCATTGCCTCGGGCAACCGGTTCTATGTGGATGCGATCCGGCGCCTGAACCGCATCCGCCGGCTATCGAACTACGACTGGAAGCACGGCAGCGGGCGTGTGGAGATCAGTTGCCACGAGCATCTGGGCATTCTGGCGGCGCTCGAATCCGGCAATCGAGAGGGGGCGGCCGAGCTGATGCGCAAGCATCTGGAAGTAGCGAGCAAGCTCAAGGCGTCGCCCGCGGCGCAGCCGCAGTCCGCGCAGGCGGCGTCCGTTCAGGACGCCTTGTAACTCGTCAGGTGGATGCTGGTCTCCGTGGCGCTGATGCCACGGATCAGCCGCACGCGCTCGAGCACGGACGCCAGCCCGTCGAGCGACGGCGCCCGGACTTCCGCCAGCAGGTCCCATCGCCCATTGGTGTCGTGCAGCGCCGAGACACCGGGCTCCCCCAGCAGGCGCGCGATGACCTCGCGCGCCTGGTTTCCTTCCACGGCAATGCTCATCCACGCGGCAATCGCGTCGCGCTGGGCTTCCGGCCGGACCTGCACCGTATAACCGACGATGATGCCCGCCTTTTCCAGCCGGGCGATACGGTTGGCGATCGTGGTGCGCGCCACGCCGAGCCGATGGGCAAGCAGGGCGGCACTGGCCCGCGCATTGGCCCGGAGCAGGCCCAGCAGTTGGTGGTCGAAGTCGTCCATGACTGGAAAGGCGGTTGTCGGCATGAAGGCGCGGTGATACGATGCTTAAAGTATTTTGTGAATACAATAAGCAATACGATACCCAAATCCGCGATGAAACGCCAGACCCATCCCCTCTTGTCGCCGTCGCCCGGCGTGTCCCTCGGACTCGTGAGCCACCACTTTGGCGAGCCGGGGGGCGGCCGCAAGGTCTATCTGCAGGCCGGCCTGCATGCGGACGAGATTCCCGCAATGCTCACGGCGACGGTGCTCAAGGAGAAATTCGCGGCGCTCGAGCAGGCGGGGCGCGTGCGCGGAGAGGTCGTGCTCGTCTCGGCCGCGAATCCGATCGGGCTCGCGCAGGGCGTCCTCGGCAACTTTATCGGCCGCTTCGAGGTGACGAGCGGCAAGAATTTCAATCGCGACTTTCCGATGGTAGCCACCGAGGTCAGCGCCGCGATTGCCGAGCAGCTGACGCAGAATGGCCAGGAAAACCTGCGCATCGTGCGCGCCGCGTGGCGCGAGGCGCTGCTCGCGCGCAAGCCGGTATCGGCGTTCGCGTCGCTGCAGCAGACGCTGATGCTGCTCGCGCATGACGCCGACTATGTGCTGGATCTGCATTGCTCGCGCGAGGCGGGCATGCACGTCTACACCGGCGATGCGATCTGGCGCGAAGTGGAACCGCTGGCGCGCTATCTGGGCGCGACCGCGAGCCTGCTTGCGCTGGACTCGGGCGCGTACTCGTTCGACGAGGCGCACAGCTACACGTGGTATCAGATCCAGCAGGCGTTCGGGGAGCGTTATCCGATTCCGCATGGCAGCGTGGCGGTGACCGTGGAACACCGCGGCCAGCGGGACGTGACGGACGCGCTGGCGCGGCAGGATGCCGATGCGCTGATCGCATATCTGACGTATGTCGGCATCATCGACGGGGAGGCGCCGCCGCTGCCGCCACTGCTGCAGCCGGCCACGCCGCTGGCGGGCAGCGAACAGCTGGTGGCGCCGGTGGCGGGCATCCTCGTGTATCGCACCGCGGTGGGTTCGACGGTCCGGCCCGGGCAGGCGCTGTTCGATATCGTCGACCCGGTCGATGGCACGCGTACGACCATGGAGAGCCACACGGGAGGCGTGTTCTACATGGGGCGCGAGGTGCGCTTTGTGAAGCCGGGCGACCAGATCGGGCGTGTCTCGGGCTCGCGTGCCTACCGGACGGGCAAGCTGCTGAGCCCCTGAGACGCTAATCCCGGGTTACTTGCGCCGCTGCGCCATATAAGACAGATAGGCAATCGCGGCATCGAGGTCCGCGTCGCTCAGGTTCGACGGCGGAAAGCTCGGCATCTGCATACCCGGCCATGCACGAATCGCGCGCGGATTGCGGATGAACTCGCGCAGTACGCCCGGCTGGAAATACTCGGTCGGGCTGCGCGGCACATTGAGGTCGGGGCCCAGCGTGGCGTCGCCCGCGCCGTTGAGCTTGTGGCACACCATGCATTGCGTGGCCACGACCGACTGTCCGACCCGGATGACCGAGTCGGCCGGCACTTCGCTGCCGACCGCGATCTGCGGCCACTTGCCCGCGCGCGCGGACACCGTGCGGATCGACCCGATCTGGAACGGCCACTGTTCGCTCTTGACGCCCGAAGCCTCGGGATGCAGCCACACCAGATAGAACGGCCCGGTCGCCTTGCCATCGGTTGCGCGCGGCCACGGCTTGTCCGGCGGTTCGATGGCGAGCCACGGCTCGGCGCCCTTGCCGCGCATGTTGGCGGAGCCCCCGGCCACGAGCGCATGGGGCAGGTTGGTCACGTATCCATCGGTCGCGGCAATCTGCAGGTCTTCCTCTTTGCCAAGCCTGTCGATACCGGGCAACGCGCGCAGCGGCACCGCGCGATAGGTCATCGTGCGGTGGTACGACACATCGCCGGGCACCGTGATGGTCTTCGCGTCCTGGCGTGCAAGCAGTTGCTGCGTGGTCAGCGTGACCGCATTGATCTTCAGTTCCGCAGCGCTGGCGACACCGACGAAAGTCAGTGCGGCCAGCGCAAGCGCGGGCAGGCGTACGTATTTCAAGTTGAACCGCTCACAAGAGATCCACGACACCGCCATCGACGCGCAGCGATGCGCCCGTCGTGGCCGACGCCTGCGGCGAACTCGCATACACGACCATGTTCGCCACCTCGTCCACATTCGCGGCACGCAGGATCAGCGACGTGCTGCGGTGCTCCATCACGAAGTCGCGCCCGGCTTCCTCGAGGCTCTTGCCGGTGCGGGCGATATCGTCCTTGAGCATCGCCGCCACGCCTTCGGTCAGCGTCGGCCCCGGCAGCACCGAGTTGACCGTCACGCCGGTACCCGCCAGACGCTTGGCCAGCCCGCGCGCGATGGCAATCTGGGCGGTCTTGGTAAAACCGTAGTGGACCATGTCCACGGGAATATTGAAACCGGACTCCGACGCGATAAAGACGATGCGGCCCCACTTGCGCGTGGCCATGCCCTGCGCATACGCGCGCGACAGCCGCACACCACTCATCACGTTCACCTGGAAGAAGCGTTCCCAGTCGCTGTCCGGAATGTCGAAGAAGTCTTTCAACTCGAAGATGCCGAGATTGTTGATCAGCACATCGACGTCGGGGTGCGCGGCCACGATCTTCTCGCATTGCGCCGGCTCCGACAAATCGCCGACAAAGCCGACCACCTGCGCGCCGGGCACGGCCGCGGCGATGGTCTGGTGTGCCTTTTCCACGCCGGCCGCGTTGCGGCCGTTGATGATGACGCGCGCGCCAGCGGCCGCAAGCCCCTTGGCGGAGGCAAGGCCGATGCCCGCGGTGGAACCCGTGACGAGGGCCGTCTTGCCGGAGAGATCGATTTTCATGCGAACTCCATAAAGTGGGTCATTCGAGCAACGGATGATCGCACAGTGCGGAATTCAACGTCCGTGCAAAAACAAAACAGCCGGCGCGAGGCCGGCTGTTTCGTCAAAGACGGGGAAGCGTGTTACTGGAACAGCTTCGTCGCTTGCAGGATCGTGTTGTACACGCCCCAGCACAGCGGGATCGTGACATACAGCCAGAACGCCGCCAGCAGGCCCTTGTTGGTTTCGACAGTCTTGTTTTCCATGTCGATTCGCTCCTGATAGGGTGGTTGCGGATTAGTGGGCAGGACCGGCGGCGCCGCCCATGCGTGCCACGTCCGCGTCGCTCATGTGGTGCTTTTCGTTGACGCGCGACACCAGCAGGTTGCACAGGAAGCCGACCACCAGCACGCCGGCCATGATGTGCACGGTCATCGTGTACGCCTGCGCGGCGGCCACGCCTTGCGACACCTGGTACTCGCGCACGTAGTTCACGATCACCGGGCCGGCGATACCGGCGGCGGCCCAGGCGGTCAGCAGACGGCCGTGGATGCCACCGACGTAGGCGGTGCCGAACATGTCGGCCAGATAGGCCGGGATGGTCGCGAAGCCGCCGCCGTACATCGACATGATCACGCAGTAGGCCAGCACGAACAGCACGATGTTGCCCGAGGCGCCCAGCTCGGGCACCAGCCAGTACAGGATCGCGCCCAGCACGAAGAACACGAAGTACGTGTTCTTGCGGCCCAGGAAGTCCGACGACGAGGCCCAGACGAAACGGCCGCCCATGTTGAACAGCGACAGCAGGCCGACGAAGCCGGCGGCGGAAGCCGCATTCACGGTGCTCTTGAAGCTTTCCTGAATCATCAGCGAAGCCTGGCCCAGAATGCCGATACCGGCGGTCACATTCAGGAACAGCACGAGCCACAGCAGATAGAACTGGGGCGTCTTGAGGGCCTGATCGATATGCACGTGGTTCTTCGAGACCATCTTGCTGGTGGTCTGCGGCGGGGTCCAGCCTTCCGGCTTCCAGCCGGGGGGCGGAACGCGGATGGCCAGCGAGCCGATGGTCATCGAGATGAAGTACGCCACGCCCAGTACCAGGAAGGTCTGCGCCACGCCGACCGAAGTCGCGCTCTTGAAGTAGTTCATCAGCGCCACGGACAGCGGTGCGGCGATCATCGCGCCGCCGCCGAAGCCCATGATGGCCATGCCGGTCGCCATGCCGCGGCGGTCCGGGAACCAGCGGATGAGCGTCGACACCGGCGACACGTAGCCGAGGCCCAGGCCGATACCGCCGAGTACCCCGTAGCCAAGGTACAGTAGCCAGATCTGGTGCAGGTACACGCCCAGCGAGGAGACCAGGAAGCCGCTGCCGAAGCAGCATGCCGCCGTGAACATGGTCATGCGCGGACCGACGCGCTCGAGCCATTTGCCGGCGAATGCGGCCGAAATACCGAGGAAGAAAATCGCGAGGGAGAAAATCCAGCCCAGCGTGGTCAGCTTCCAGTCATCGGGCGCTGCCTCGGTAATGCCGATAGCCTTGGACAGCGGGCCATTGAACACCGAAAACGCATAGGCCTGACCAATGCACAGGTGCACGGCGAGGGCGGCAGGCGGCACCATCCACCGGGAAAAACCCGGTTTGGCGTAAGTCGCCTCTTTTGAAAAAAACGGTGCGTGGCCGTAAGCCACGCTGCCGCCATCATTCATGACACTGCTCATGACGTAAATCTCCAGACAGGGATCCGGGACAGCACGACCAAGGACCTGGCGTGTCCGGCCGGGTAGTCTGAGGCACCCTTGCCGGATTGACCCCGTCACGCCGTGGCCGCACTGCCCAACGATGCCGCACTGGCAGCCGCGCGCGAGCGCGCCTGCCGATGCGGCGTTTTGCTACAGGAACGGGTAGGGCTATCGACGGTTGCGACGCGCGAAAACAGGCGAGGCGGGGCAGGGCACGTGGGCCGCGATGCGGATGGTGTCGGTGTCTGCGGTCATGGCGGGGGCGCGTTGACCTGTTTTGCTGGTTTTCATTGTCTTCCCGTGACGGGCGTGGTGGATATATGCTTTGTTTTGCATATATCTGCCGGAAAAATATTTTGGTCGAACCTTAGCGCTAGGCATTGACGACTTCAATAGGAAAAGAATGACATATTCCCGTTTCAACTCAATGTCCGCGGTTCATCACGGATAAACCGCAATTAAATCGTCCCCAGTCGTCTGCTTTCCGCAACAGACCGGTGCCAAACGTATTGGAAAGAAGTGGGGACCATTGATTTATGGCATGGCCTCAGGCGACCGATGCGCTACCCTTTCGGCAAAACATACGGGGGGTAATGCCAAGATGGACCTTGACCGCATCGATCGGGAGATCCTGCAGGCCGTGCAGGCGGACGGCCGTATCACCAACGCGAGTCTGGCGGACTCGGTAGGTCTCAGTGAAACGCCATGCGCGCGCCGGCTTCGGCGCCTGGAAGCCGACGGTTTCATCGAAGGCTATCGCGCCACGCTCTCGCGGAAGGCGCTCGACCTCGGCCTGATGGCGTTTACGCAGATCCGCTTCGGGGTGCACGACCGCGAGCTGTCGGACCGCTTCGAGCGCGAGGTGCAGGCCATTCCGCGCATCGTCGCCTGCCATAACGTCACGGGTACCGCCGACTATGTGCTGACCGTGGTCGCACGCGATCTGGACGACTATGGCGTGTTCGTGCGCGATGTCATCCGGACGCTGCCCGGGGTGACATCGGTGGAGTCGATTCTGAGTCTGCGCGAGGTGAAGCGCCATAGCGGGTTGCCGCTCCTCTGACGGCGGGGTTTCCTGGAGGATTCCTCCAACTGAAACCGGAAGCGCGCAGAATTCTACCGGAAATCACGGGGCAGCCGGTACCAGTTGCTGGTACCGGCTGCTGGTGCCGGCGACTTATTTGGCGGCCGCGAGGATCGCGTCGGCCACGGCCTTCGGCTGCGAGACCATCGGCACGTGGCTCGCGTTGACCTTGACCACGGTGGCGTGGATCTTCTGCGCGTCATCGGCCTGCTGCTGCGGCGGAATCATCTGGTCCTTCTGCGCGAGCACGAACCACGACGGCTTGTTCTTCCATGCGGCGCTGTCGCCGATCTTTTCGCCGAACACCTTCGACTGCACGGGGCCCTGCGTCGCGGCCATCAGCTTGACCTCGGCGGACGACACGTCGGGCGCGAAGTACGTCTTGAAGTCGGCGTCGGTCAACGTCAGGAAGCCGCCGCTGTCGGCCACGAGGTTCTTCAGGCCCGGTGCCGGCGCGTAGGACTTGGAGGCGTCGGCCACCGACTGGCCCGCTTCCGGCGCGAACGCGGCCACGTACACGAGCGACTTCACCTTCGGATTGTTGCCGGCTTCGGTAATCACCACGCCGCCCCACGAGTGGCCCACCAGCACGACGTCACCCTTCTGCGCGTCGATCACGCGATTGGTTGCGGCCACGTCGTCGGCCAGCGAGGTCAGCGGGTTCTGGACGGCCACGACCTTGTAGCCGCGCTGCTGCAGCGTCGGGATGACCTTGTTCCAGCTGGAGCCATCGGCAAACGCGCCGTGCACGAGCACGATGGTCTTGCCGTTGGCCGGCTCCGCGGCTTCCGCCGGGCGGGCGGCCAGCGAGAACGCGGTGGCTGCGACGGCGCCCGCGAGGGCGATGGTGGTGGTGCGATAGAAGCGGGCGACACGGTCCATGATTGCGAATCCTTTTTGACGGGTTGGAGAAAGGAACTGACGGACGAAGATTAGTGCACTAACAATTAGTGCGTCAATAGTTATTGCGCAAAATATTTATGTGCACTATGCTTTGGGAACATTCCCGCATTCCGCCCATGACCCCCGACAAGCCCCGCTCCAACCCCGCCTCCAAGGCCGCGCCCAGGCTGCGCCCCGTCGATCAGCGCCTCTGCTTCCTGATCTACTCGACCTCGCTGGCGATGACGCAGACCTACAAGCCGCTACTCGAGGAAACCGGCCTCACGTACCCGCAGTACCTCGCCATGGTGGTGCTCTGGGAGCAGGACGGTATCGCCGTGAAAGACCTTGCCGCGCGCCTGGGGCAGGACTCGGGCTCGATGACGCCGCTGCTCAAGCGCCTCGAGTCCGCGGGGCTCGTCACGCGCCAGCGCACGCCCGGCGACGAACGCAGCCTGTCGCTGCGCCTGACCCCGGCGGGGCAGGCCATGCGCGAGAAGGCGCGCAAGGTCGATGCCGCATTCGAACGCGCCTGCGATCTGACCGATGCGCAGGTTGGCGAATTGCTCGAGGGCATGGAGATCTTGCGCAGCCATCTGCAGCGTTGAATCCGCAGATGACTGGTATTGCAGTCATGCTGTAACGAAACCGACATGTGATGTCCCTAGTATCGGGGCCGGTAAATCGCACCGACCCCACAAGGAGAAGACATTCATGTCGTACATCACGGACAAGCTTCGCGCCCCGCGCCGCGAAGCGCAAGGCGTTGTCACGGTCCCGGGCCAGAGCCTCGAGGAAATCGTTGCCGCCAATCCCGAACGCCGCAAGGTGCTGCGCGGCAGCCTCGGACTTTCGCTGCTGACCGCATTCGGCAGCGGCGGGTTGCTCGCCGCATGCGGTGGCGACGACGATCCCGCGCCCGCACCGAGCCCCGCCCCGGCCCCCGTGCCCGCGCCGGGCCCGGCGCCCGTGCAGCCGCTCGACTACAGCGTCAACTTCCAGCCGCTTGCGTCCAAGCTCACGCCGAACACCGTGCAGGTGCCGGACACGTACACGGTGGAAGTCCTGTTCTCGGCCGGCGATCCGGTGACGGCAGGTGCCGCGGGCTACAAGGGCGCGTTCCAGACCTCGATGGAAACCGAGCAGCAGGCCGGCGGCAATCACGACGGCATGCATTACTTCACGCTGCCTGGCGTCGATCCGCAGAAGGGTGGCCTGCTCGTGATGAACCACGAGGCGATGGACAACCTGATCCTGTTCCCGGGCGGCACCTACAACGCGGCCACGGCCACGCCGGAGCAGAAGCGCATTGCGCTGTCGTCGGTGGGCGTGTCGGTCATCGAGATCGAACTCGTGGCCGGCAAATGGCAGGTCAAGCGCAACTCGCTCTACAACAAGCGCTACTCGGGCAACACGATCTATCGCGTGTCCGGTCCCGCGGCGAGCGTGGTGGGCGCAACGGTCGTCGGCACGCTCAACAACTGCTCGAGCGGTCATACGCCTTGGGGCACGTACCTGACGTGCGAGGAAACCACGGACAACTACCTCGACCCGACGCAGCCCGACAACGGCTACGGCTGGGTGGTCGAGATCGATCCGCAGCAGGAACTGCCGGGCGTGCCCGTCAAGCGCACGGCAATGGGCCGCTTCGACCACGAGAACACCGCGTTCATGACCGATGCGTCGAACCGCGTGGCGTTCTACATGGGCGACGACGGCACGCCGGGCTGCATCTACAAGTTCATTCCGAGCGCCGCGTTCGATGCGACCAACCGCCTGAACAACGCGAACCTGCTCGACACCGGCAAGCTCTACGTGGCGCGCTTCAATGCCAACGGCACGGGCAACTGGATCGAGCTCACGCAGGGCATGAACGGCCTGGTGGCGGGCGCGGTCGACCCGGGCAACACCACGCAGGGTCCGCAGACGCCGGCCAGCATCGATTTCAACACGCAGGCCGACGTGCTGATCAACACCAAGGCGGCGGCGCGCGTTGCGGGCGGCACGCTGATGGATCGCCCGGAATGGATCACGGTGGGCATCGACCGCACGATCTACTGCACGCTGACCAACAACGGCGGCCGCCAGGTGACCGATGCCGCGAACCCGCGCGTCAACAACTCGCATGGCCATATCGTGCGCTGGCACGAGCAGGGCGATTCGCCGCTGGCCACGACGTTCACGTGGGAGTTGCTGCTGCTCGCGGGCGATCCGTCGATTGCGGCCGCGAACCTCAAGGGCGATATGAAGGGCGCGACGTTCTCCAGCCCCGATGGCATTCGCGTGGATCCGAAGGGCCGCCTGTGGGTGCAGACCGATGCGGGTACGGGCACGAGCGTGACGAACATCTTCGGCGCCAACTCGATGCACTACATCGATCAGGCCACGCGCGAGGTCAAGCGCTTTCTGGTCGGTCCGGTCGGTTGCGAGATCACGGGCATCGCCTACACGCCGGACCTCACGACGTTCTTCATCAACATCCAGCACCCGACGGGAACGGGCCAGCCGAATGGCAACTGGCCGGATCCGGTGCTGCCGTCCCGCTCCTCGACCGTGGTCATCCGCCACAAGCAAGGCAAGCCGATCGGGGCCTGAGTCTCGTCCATATGGGCGATATTGAGGTGATGCGTTGTCATGACACGATGTCATGGGACCGTCATTAATACGCCGTAATATTTGGGCCTGGCAAGAACCTCTGCCAACCCGCCGAGCGCCCCAGGCAAGGGCTGGCGGACGACATGTGGGTGTCGCCCGTCTCGGCAAGTTCACCACCGCGGCCCATGCGTCGCGGTTTTTTTTTGCGTGTCTCGAATGTGGGGGGAGCGGGGCGCCAGCGTTCGGATGTCTTGAAATCCACTCAGGTTCAACGTCCTGTCACAAAAGCTTCTTAGCATCCGCGTCGGCCTGATGGATGTTTTGGTCGTCCACACTTCCCCGCGACGCGGTGCAACGCTGCGTGCGTACAACATACGAGAAAGAAAGCATGTCCGATAAGCCAGATGCTTCCCGCCGCAAGGCACTCAAGGTCCTCGCCGGCGCGCCGATGCTGCCGCTCGGTTTCGTTTCCACCTCGCTGCTGGCCGGTTGCGGCGGTGACGGCGACGATGCGGCGACCGCGCCCACCACGCCCAACAACCCGACGAATCCGGTAACGCCGGCGTTCGACAAGGCCGAGTTCACCGCGATGCCCGCGCCGACGCTGGCGAACCCGGCCTCGATGGCCACCACGACGGTGGGGTCGAGCCTCAAGGTGTCCTTCACCGACGGTTCGAGCCAGACCTTCAAGCTCGCCTACCAGCCGTTCTTCGTCACGGGCGACATGGTGCCCAATGGCAATGGCGGCCAGATCCTGTCGGGCGGCTACTTCGACATCAACAACCAGCCGATCATCGACGCATCGGTGGCCGGCAAGGAACGCCAGTTCTTCTCGGACTCTCCGGACGGCACGTCGCTGCTCAAGATCGACGGCGCGAAGGTTGCCGGCGTGACGGGCAACACCGTGTTCGCGGTGGTGCAGTTCGAATACACGACGCGTGACCAGGCCCTGGTCAGCACGTACGGCTGCCTGCCGTCGCCGATCGCCGTGCTTACGCTCGACCAGAACCCGACCACCGGCAAGCTGACGCTCGTGAAGTACCACAACGTGGATACGTCGAGCGCCAACGGCCTGTGGATCACGTGCGGCGCGAGCCTGTCGCCGTGGAACACGCACCTGTCGAGCGAAGAGTACGAGCCGGACGCGTTCACGACCGTTGCCGCCAACCTCACGCAGTACGCCGCGTTCGCCAAGAACCTGTACGGCAACGCGTCGATTCCGCTGAACCCGTACCTGTACGGGCATCTGCCGGAAGTCACGGTAAACCCGGACGGTACGGGCTCCATCAAGAAGCACTACTGCCTGGGCCGTATCTCGCACGAGCTCGTGCAGGTGATGCCAGACCAGCGCACGGTGCTGATGGGCGACGACGCGACCAACTCCGGCATGTTCATGTTCGTGGCCGACAAGGAGAAGGATCTCTCCGCCGGTACGCTGTACGTGGCCAAGGTCGTTTCGGGCTTCTCGATCGACCCGGCCGCCACGCCGGCGCCGCTGAAGTGGATCAAGCTGGGTCACGCGACCAGCGCGGAAGTGGAGGCGATGGCCAAGTCGCACCGCCCGACCGACATCATGGACGTCAAGTGGGCCGACCCCGTCGACACCAGCTACACCAAGATCTTCTCGGGTGGCGTGGCGCAGTGGGTCAAGATCGTCCCGGGCAAGGAGCGCGTGGCCGCGTTCCTGGAGACGCACCGTTATGCGTACCTGGCCGGTGGCAGCATGGGCTTCACCAAGATGGAAGGCACCACGGTCAACATCCGGGACAAGATCGCTTACTCGGCGCTGCAGAACATCGTCGATTCGATGGTGATCAACAATGCCAAGGGCTGGAACGCGCAGAGCAACATCGGCGTGCCCGCTGCATTGAACGCCGGTGGCGTGATGCAGCACAAGCTGGCTGGCGGCCAGGTCGACACGAGCGGCGCGGCCATCAACAGCGAATGGGTGCCGATGCAGACCAGCGCGCTGATCGTCGGCAAGGATATCGCCGCCGATGCACTGGGCAATACGGCCGATCCGGACACCATCGGCAATCCCGACAACCTCAAGTTCTCGGAGAAGCTGCGCACGCTGTTCATCGGCGAAGACAGCGGCCAGCACGTCAACAACTTCCTGTGGGCGTACAACGTCGACACGAAGAAGCTGTCGCGCCTGCTTTCCACGCCGGCCGGCGCGGAAGCCACGGGCCTGCACGCTGTTGACGAGATCAACGGCTGGACCTACATCATGAGCAACTTCCAGCACGCCGGTGACTGGAGCGGCCTGCACGCCAAGGTGCAAGCCACGCTGGACCCGCTGATCCGCGCGAACTACAAGGATCGCTTCGGTGCCGCCGTGGGTTACCTGACGGCCGATGCCACGAGCGTGAAGACGACCAAGGTCTGATCCTGGGTCGGATACGCCCGCCGATGTGACGGAAGCCGCGACCGCGAGGTCGCGGTTTTTTTATTGTCAGCCGTCGGTCGATGCGGACACAACCTCCCACGCGCGAATCTCCTCGTCGAGCGCCGATTGTGCCTTGCGCACGAGGGCCAGGGCATCGCTGCCGAGCAGCAGATGCGCGGGCGGGCGGTCCGACGCGATGGCCGCGAGCATGGCGCGCGCGGCCTTCTTCGGGTCGCCGAGCTGCTTGCCGCTCTTTTCCTCGCGCGCCTTGCGCACGGGATCGAAAATGGCATCGTAATCGGGCAGCGAACGCGGCGCGCGGACCATCGAACGTCCGGCCCAGTCGGTGCGGAACGAGCCCGGGGCCACGGCCGTCACGTGGATGCCCAGCGCCTGCACCTCCTTGCCGAGCGCGCCAGAGATGCCTTCGAGCGCGAACTTGCTGCCGCAGTAGTAGGTGATGCCGGGCAGCGTGATATGGCCGCCCATCGACGTGATGTTGAGGATATGTCCGCGCCGGCGTTGCCGCATGAACGGCAGCACGGCCTTCATCATGGCCACCGCGCCGAACACATTTACGTCGAACTGTCTGCGCATGTCGGACAGCGGCGACTCCTCCATGACGCCTTCATGGCCGTAGCCGGCGTTGTTGACGAGCACGTCGATCGGGCCGACGCTGGCCTCGATCTCCGCCACGACGCCGTCGATGGCGTCGAAGTCCGTGACGTCGAGCACGCGGGCGAAGGCTTTGCCGCGGGTGCCGGCGCCCTGTGCTTCGAAGTCTTGCCGGGCCGGCTCGCTGCGCACCGTGCCCACGACCGTATGCCCGTCAGCCAGCGCCTCTTTCGCGAGTGCGAGACCGAACCCGCTACTCACGCCCGTGATCAACAGAATCTTGCTGGAAGCCATCGACGTTTCTCCTGTGCATTGGGTATGGAGTGCATGGTAGTCTAGTGATCGAGGCCGAATAAGCCAAATTCCGCTAACGTTCTTGCATAAAACTATGAGTGTTTCGGATCGCTCTCCCGAGATGCGCCAACGTACGGTTGCGCTGCTGCGCGGGCTGGCGCCCGACGAGGGCTATAACCTGACGGCGCTGCCGAGCGTCCGCATCCTGCGCTCGAACCGCGCGTTGTCGCGCACGCCGGTGCTCTACGATCCGGGCATCGTGATCGTGTGCCAGGGCCGCAAGCGGGGATATTTCGGCGGCCAGCTGTATCTCTACGATCAGGACCACTACCTCGCCGTCTCGGTGCCCGTGCCGTTCAGCATGGAAACCGACGCCACGCCGCAGCGGCCGCTGCTGGCGCTGTACCTGCATCTGGATTTCGCAATGGCCGCCGAACTGGCGACGCAGATCGACCGCGAAGGCGCGACCGCGCGCGATCAACCGCCGCAGAGCATGATGTCCACGCCGATGGACGCCGCGATGCAGGCGTCGGTGCTGCGCTTCCTCGAAGCGATGGCCGATCCGCTGGAGGCGGCGATACTGGGTCCGGGCCTCCTGCGCGAACTCTATTTCCGCGTGCTGACGGGCGCGCAGGGCGGCGCGATGCGGCAGGCGCTGGCGATGAAAGGCCAGTTCGGCCGCATCGGCAAATCGCTGCGGCGAATCCACGCCGACTACGCGCAACAGCTGGACGTGTCGCAACTGGCGGAGGAGGCGGGCATGAGCGTCCCGAGCTTCCATAGCCACTTCAAGACCATCACGCAGGTCTCGCCGATGCAGTACGTCAAGTCCACGCGGCTGCATCAGGCGCGACTGCTGATGGTCAGGCAGGACCTGACCGCGGAGGCCGCGAGCGTCGCGGTGGGCTACACGAGCCCATCGCAATTCAGCCGGGAGTTCAAGCGGCTATTCGGCCTGACGCCGGCCGCCGAAGCGAAGCGCATGCGCGAGGGGTTTGCGGTACCGGAGGCGTTCGAGGACGCGATGTACGTGTCGTCGCATTGACGGGGCCATCATTTAGAGGGGTATTGCGCGAATCCAACCATTTCCGTGGCGGCTTACGGTAGATTCAGGGCCAACATAAAAAGAATACCGAGGGGCCTGGGTCATGTTGGGGGTTAGGCTGCGGCCTTCGGTCGATACCTGCGCCGCATGACACAAGCTGTCCCGCTCGACCTTTACGATCATATTCTTCACCTTGCCGACCATGGCAACAGCTTCGACGCGTTACCGCTGCTCGAAGGGCTGAAGGACAATCCGACGCCTTCGGCATGCGTGCTCGCCGCGCGCGTTTTGCGTCATTGTGGCGGCCGGCGACGGGGCGATGCGTTGATCGAGCTCCTGTGGCGGCGGCATCCGTCCGATCCCGACGCGATGGTGGCGTATCTGCGTACGATCACCGATCGCTACGGCCACTATCGCGGCTGGGAATGGAGCGAGCGCAATGCGCTGCCCGACCATGCCACTGCGCCGCAGCGCGCCGAATGGCTCGCCCATCGGGCCAATCTGGCGGCGTTGCAGCGCGACTGGGCGCGCGCGGGTGCGTTGATCGAAGAGGCGCACCGGCTCTGGCCAGATTCTCCGTGGATCCATGTGGAGCACGCGTCCGTCCTGGAGCGCGAGGATCGCTATGCCGAGGCCATCGGCATGGCCGAGCGCGGATGCGCGCTGAACCCGAACTTCCGCTCCGCCATCCAGTCCGCCGCGCACCTTTACACGCTGACCGGCCGCGACAGGGAAGCGCTGCGTTTGCTCGATGACGCATCGGCGCGCATGCAAAGCTCGGACGTCGAGGCGCAACGCTATCTTGTCGCGACCGAACTCGAAGACCACGAGGCAGCGCTGGCCGCGTTGCACCGCAGCCGGGCCTTCGCACCGCGGGCGGTGCGCGCTCACCGGGCGTGGTTCGATGCCAACGAAGCCGATACGCTGCTGCGGCTGGGCCGGTGCGAGGAGGCGGCGTCCGTCAGCCGGCGACTCGCCGATCAGCCGTTCCATGCCCGCCTGATCGAGAAGCTCGACGCCGTTGCCGCCGGGGGCGAGGCGCCGCGCCGGGTGCAATTGCACGTGGGCTTTGTCCGCCAGCACCATCAGACCTGTGCACCCGCGACATTGAGTGCCATCGCGGGCTACTGGGGGCGGAGTGCCGAACACGTCGAGATTGCCGAAGAGATCTGCTACGACGGTACCCCCGCGCCCAGCGAACGCGCCTGGGCCGAGCGTCATGGCTTCGTGACGCGTGAGTTCACCGTCAACTGGGAGGTCGCCACGCGGCTGATCGACGCGGGCATCCCGTTCACGCTCACCACCCAGTTCGTGAGTTCGGGACACCTCCAGGCCGTGATCGGCTACGACGCCTTGCGTGGCACGCTGCTGATCCGCGATCCGTTCCAGCGCGTGTTCGGCGAGTTCGACCCGGAGCCGCTGTTCGAGCAGAACCGGTTCAGCGGCCCGCGCGGCATGGTGCTGATTCCACAGGAGGCCGTGTATCGCCTCGATGGCATCGTGTTGCCCGATGCGGAGAGCTGGGACAGCTATTACGCGACGATGCGCGCGCTGGAGGTCCATGATCGCGAGACGGCGGCGTCGGTGACAGAGGCCCAGAACGCGCGGGCGCCCGACCATTGGCTGACCGACTGGTGCTATCGCGGCCTCGCGCATTACGACGGCAGCACCGACGCGTTGCTTGCGCGGACCGATGCCCTTATTGCCCGCTTCGGAGAAGTGCCGTCGCTCGTGTTCTACAAGTCGCGGCTGCTCGAATCGCTCGGCGAGGGAATGGCCGCCATGCGGCTGATCGAGTCCGGCGTCGCCAGGCAGCCATGGAATGCCGACCTATTGACGCGTCTGGCGCAATTGCAGACGTCGGATGCGCGCCTGCTGCCGCAGGCGGAGCGGAATGTCCGGCGCGCGCTGCGTGTGCAGCCCTCCGACGCGGAAGCGTGGCGAACGCGCGCCACGACGCTTTGGGTCGCGGGCGACAAGCATGCCGCGCTCGCTCACTATCGCGCGGCGGCGTGCCTCGGCGAGTTCAACGAAGATCATGCCGTGGCCTACTTCCAGGCCTGCGTCGGTCTGGGCCGCGCCAGCGATGGTTTCGAGTTTCTCGCACAACGGGTGGAACGCCTTGGCGCGCGATCGTCGGCACCTGCCATCAACTACTTCAATCAGCTCGACAGCCTCGAGCGCGGGCCGGAAGGATTCGCCGTGCTGGAACGCGCGATGGCGCGACGGCCCGACGACGCGTTGCTGCGGCATGCCTACGCCGAGCGATTGCTGACCTATGGCGAGGTCGAGCGCGCGCGTACGTTGCTGGCCGAGGCCGGCGGGTACGCGAGCCAGGTCAGCCGGCTACGCGTGGTGGCGCGGCTGGCGCGCCATGACAATCGGCTCGATGAAGCGTGGGACGCCATCTCGCTTGCCTGCGAGCAGGATCCGCTAAATATCGGCTTGCGGCATATCGCTGTCGATATCCTCGGCGCGCGTTCCGGCGAAGCCGAAGTGCTTCGGTATCTGCGTGCATTGTGCGAGCGTCATCCCGCATCGGTCGGCCTGCACGAATTGTTGCTGCAGCGCCTGCCGGCGGACGTCCTGCTGGAGCGTCACGATGTGCTGCGGCACATGCTGGCGCTGCATCCCGGTCATGCGATGTTCCAGCGGGAACTCGCGTTGAATCTGGCGGCCCAGCAGCGCATGGAGGATGCGACGAGCGCCGCGCGGCTCGCGCGCGAGCTGGCGCCCAATCATTCGCGCTCGTACGCGTTGCTTGGATACCTGCATCAGTTGCAGGGCGACATGGAACAGGCGCACGCACAGTACCGCGAAGCGCTGCGCCGCTCGGTGGACGACATCGGTGCGCTTGTCGATTTCGTTCGGACGCAGCCCGGGCTCGAGGGCCGGCGCGAGGCCTTGCGTTTCGCGGGCGACCAGCTGCGCGAACAGGCTACGCAGGGCATGACCGTCCTGACGTATCAGGAACTCGGCACGCGCGTCTTCACCGACGAGGCGCTGACCGGCGAGCTCGAGACATTCCGCGAATGGCGGCCCGACCTCTGGACCACGTGGGTCGCGCTTGCCTTGCAGCACGCCGACAAGCAGCGATTCGACGATGCGGCCGCGATCCTCGACGCGGCGATCGAGCGCTTTCCGCTCACGCCGCGAGTCCATTACGAGAAGGCGCGTGTCGATGCCAACCGGCGTCGCTTCGATGGCGCCATGGCGGGCCTTCGGCGTACCCTGCAGATCGCCCCCGCGTGGGACTGGCCGATTCGGCTGTTCGTCGAGATTGCCCTGCGAGAGAACGGCGATCCGGATGCCGCGCTGGTGCTGCTCGATGCGCCGCAGTCGCGTAGCGACGAGAGTGCCGAATGTCAGGTGCTGCGCGCACGCGTACTGTGGAAAATGGCGCGGCAGGACGAGGCGCTCGACAGGCTCGAAGCAATGCTGCAGCGCTGGCCCGGTCATGCGCAGGCCTGGACGATGCTTGCGGATTGGTCGGCCGAGCGTGGTCAGACCGATCGGGCCTTGCATGTGGCACAGGCGCTGGCCGCGGCGCGGCCGGACAATATCGACGTGTGGCTTCGCGTGGCGGGGTACACGAGCACGCCGGAAGCTGCGCTGGCCGCGCTCGAGCGCGCGGATGCCCTCGATCCGCGCAATCAGCAAGCCTATGTCTGCCGCATCGACGCGCTGATCCGCTTCGGGCGGCTGGATGACGCGCTCGCGGCGATCGATAGCAGTCCCTGGGGCGCCTATACGCCGCTGGCCGTACGCCGGCGTCGCCCCGACGTGCTGTGGCGGCAGGGCAACCGGGAGGGCGCGGTCACGGAACTGCGCGCCTTGCTGGAGAAGGAGCCCAACGACGTGCTGCTATGGCAGGACCTTGCCGACGCGTCGCTCAAGCTCGACCGGATTGATCAGAGCGGCGCTGCGGGTCGCGAGATGGTCCGGATCAACCCGGGCTATGCCGTCGGTTACGGCTACGTCGGCAATGCCGCGCGCAGGCAGTCGCAGTGGCAGGCGGCCATCGATGCCTATCGCACGGCTTTCGAGATCGATCCCGAGTATGAGTTCGCGGCATTCGGGCTTGCCGATCTGTTGCTCGACAGCGCGGAGTGGGACGACGCGTGGCGGGTCGTCGCGACGCTGCGCACACGCTATCCGGGGCCGTCGTCCGCGTATCGCGAGGTTCGCCTGGCCATGCTCGCGGAAGCGCCGAGCCGGGTGCCGGTGCCGCTGAACGAGCTCGTCCGCGCGCCCGAGGCGCAGGCGGGATTGTTCGAGGACATCGCCAAGCGGATGACCCAGGGGATCTGGCAACAGTTGTTGCGCGACGCACTGATCGATGGGTGCAAGGCCGGAGAGGCGTCGATTGCCGCTTGCCGGCATTGGCTCGGCATGGAGTACGACATTCCGCATGCCGCGCTGATCGAGCGGCTGGCGCCGTACCTGGAGGCCGACCGCAAGAATCATCTGAAGATCGCCGTCGTGGAAGCCGCCGGCGCCGCAAAGCAGCTGCGGCACGTCACCACGCTGATGAGTCAGTACGACACCGCGCTGCGTGGCGATGCGCAATGCTGGGGAGCGGTGTCCTTCGCCCTGATCAATGGCGAACGCCATGCCGCGATGATCGACTGGATGCACGACTGGAAGCGCGACGATGCACCGTACTGGGCGCTCGACAACCTTGCCATCGCCTTGCGCTATCAGGGCGACCTTCGGCTCGCGCACGACGTGGCGGCCCGGTCGCATCAGCTGGAGCCGAGGGGCGGCAGCGCGGGCGTCTGGCTCGCCGCCGACGCCGCGCGGGACAACGATATCGAAGCATTGGGCCAGTGGCTCGACAAGCTCGGTCAGGTGGACGTGCACGGGTGGCTGCGGCCGCTGGTCGAGCTGCTGACGGCGTTTCACAAGTCGGCGTCCGTCGGCAAGGCCACGTTGTTCGTCCTGCAACTGCGCCGAACCGCGAAGGTTCGCGAATCCCACCAGCTATTGGGGGCGCTGGCAAAGGACCTGCGGCGCTGCTGGATCATGCGCGGCGGTTCCGTGGGACGGCGTTTCTGGCGATTGCTGACGCTGCCGTCGTGACGGTTTGCAACGTTAACAGGGGGCGATGTCATGGGCGCGAGTGCCTGGGTTGGTGGCATGCGGCTGTTGAATGCGGTGGTATTCGGGGTTGCGGTCTTTTCTTCCATCTGGGTCCCCACGTTGTGGGGCGGTGATCTGCTCACACGGTCGAGCGCGGCGATTGCCGCCTGTGCCTTTCTGTTGCCGCCGTTTCTGACGAGCGAGGCGCTTGGGCGATGGGGGACGCTTCGCATGGTGCGAACGGCGAAGGTCACCAATATCGTGCTTTCGGCGTTCTGCTGCCTCGTGCTCGGGTATGTCGCCCTGAGGGGGATGCCTGCCGCACAGGCGAGCCTGCCCGTGATGTTGCTCGTCATCGCGGCACTGAATATCCGCGTGCTTTCGCGGCATGTCTCCGAGGCGGGAAAGGTGGGCCCGCCACCGCCGCCCGACTCGCGCTATGCGATGCCGATGCCCGCGTTCGCGGTGGCGCTGTCTTCCGAGGACCCGGCAGTGGCGGCCGAACCGGCGCTCTCCAGGTCTTACCTCATGCGCCATTGGCGCGGCGATTTTTCATTGCCCGTTTCGTATTGGGTCAATGGCGCGCTGGCCTGGGTGGCGTGGGCCATCGTGCTGGAAGCGTTCGGTTGGGTCTACTATTCGATCGACTCGCTTCGGCTGTATTCGATGCTCTATGTCGTGATCTTCTGCGCGGTGCCCGTGTGGTCCATGTGGCTATACATGGGCGTCTGGCGCGCGGCGGACAGGCACGATGGCCGCGGTGGCGCACCGCTCTGGAGCAGCCTTGCGCGCTTCACGGTGATCGTCTGCGCCACGATCACGGCGATCCAGGCAGCCCGCCACGCCGGGTGGCTGCAGGAGTATGCCGCGATCGCCGTGGGCAACGATCCCATCGGCAAGATCTACGTCAGGCCGACCGACGATGGCGAAGCGATCGTCGTCACCGGCACCCTGCGCGAGGGCGCGGCGCAGCGCGTACTCAGGATGGTGGACCAGTCCCCGGACGCCAGGACACTGATCCTGAACTCGACGGGTGGCAGGCTCGGCGAAGCGAGAATGCTCGCAGACGGGATCCGCCGTCGCGCGCTGGATACCTATGTGTCGAAAGAATGCAGCAGCGCCTGCACCTACGTCCTGATGGCGGGACGCAAACGCATGGCCGGACCGAAGGCAAAGATCGGCTTCCATCGCGCGACCTCGTTCAACGGCAACGGAGTGGAGGAAGATCCCGCCGCGGTGGCATCGATGCTCAGGTATTACCGCGCGGCCGGGTTGCCGGAGGATTTCATTGCCCGGGTAGGCAAGACGCCGGCGACCACGTTCTGGTATCCGAGTCGGGACGAATTGATCGGAGCAGGGGTGCTATCGCGGCCGAAGGCGGGAGCGGACGAAGGGTAGAAGCTGCCGATCGGTCGATCGACCGATGTTCGCAATGGCAACATCCGTTCATTACCTGCCGCATACAAACGGCATAGCCGCTATCGTGCGGCCCATCGTTGACGAATGGGCGGGGTCTTCCAATGCAGGCACGACGCGTATTGCTGCTCCTTTTTCTGATTGCACGATGCGGCTTTGCGTCCGCCGATGACGGCACGCGTCTCGCGCGGGGCAAGTATCTGATGGAGAGCGTCGTGGCCTGCGCGAATTGTCATGCCACGCGCGATCCGCGGGACGAGGGGAAGTTTTCGCGGAGTCTTGCCGGTGGGCGCGTGATCGACGAGCCGCCGTTTCGGGCGGTGGCGCCCAATATCACCCCGGACCTCGAGACGGGCATCGGCAGGTGGACCGATGAGCAGATCGGCAAGGCGATTCGCGAGGGGGTTCGGCCCGATGGGACGATCATTGGGCCGCCGATGCCGATTGGTTTCTACCGCAACCTGTCGGATGACGACCTCGCGGCGATCGTCGCGTATCTGCGCGCACAGCCGCCGGTGAAGCACGTGGTCGACAAATCGGTCTATCGCATTCCGCTCCCGCCGAACTACGGCGAACCCGTCGGACACGTTCGTGCGCCATCGCCGAACGCGACGATCCGCTACGGCAAGTATCTGGCCGATATCGGCCACTGCATGGAATGCCACACGCCGCGTGGCAAGGACGGGCAACTCGTGACCCGATACGTCGGCGCGGGCGGGCAGGTATTCAATGGCGCCTGGGGCATGAGCGTCTCGCGCAATCTCACGCCCGATGCGTCCGGCCTGAAGGGATGGTCGGACGCGCAGATCGCCGCGGCCATTCGCGGTACCGATCGCCACGGCGGCCAATACAAGCCGCCGATGGCGTACACCTGGTACGAGAACATCAGCAGCGCCGATATGCGCGCGTTGATTGCGTATCTGCGCTCGCTGGAACCGCAGCCGTTCGCGGGAGAGCGCTGATCTATCGGTTCGCCTTCAGCTGCCGGCGTGCCGCCACGGCGCCGCTCAGCACCTCGAGCACCGCCGCCGAGTCGTCCCATCCGATACAGGCGTCGGTAATGCTTTGCCCGTAGGTGAGCCCGCGCGGATCGTGCTGGCCCGGCGTGAACTTCTGCGCGCCGGCAAGCAGATGGCTTTCGACCATGATGCCGAAAATGGAGTCACTGCCGCCGCCCACCTGCCGCGCCACGTCCTTCGCGACGTCGATCTGCCGCTGGTGCTGCTTGCTGCTGTTGGCATGGCTGCAATCGACCATCAGCGTATGGCCGAGCCCCGCGGCCTCCAGTTCCCTGCAGGCGTTCGCCACGGAATCCGCATCGTAGTTCGGTGCCTTGCCGCCGCGCAGGATCACATGGCAATCGGGATTGCCCTTGGTATGCACGGTGGCGACCTGGCCGTTCTTGTGCACGCCCAGGAAATGGTGAGGACGCGACGCGGCCTGAATGGCGTCGATGGCGATCTTGATATTGCCGTCCGTGCCGTTCTTGAACCCGATGGGCGCGGAAATACCCGATGCCAGTTCGCGGTGGATCTGGCTCTCGGTGGTCCGCGCGCCAATCGCTCCCCACGAGATCAGGTCGCCGATGTACTGCGGCGAAATCACGTCGAGGAACTCGCCGGCAGCCGGCAGACCGAGGCGATTGATATCGAGCAGCAGGCTGCGGGCAATACGCAGGCCCTCGTCGATCCGATAGCTTTCGTCCAGATACGGATCGTTGATCAGTCCCTTCCAGCCGGTGGTGGTGCGCGGCTTCTCGAAATACACGCGCATCACGATCTCGAGCGAGTCGGCATACTGCTCGCGCAGCGCCAGCAGCCGCCGCGCATACTCGAGCGCCGCGGCCGGATCGTGGATGGAGCAGGGACCCATGATCACCAGCAGCCGATCGTCCTCGCCATGGAGGATGCGCGCGATGCGCTGACGCGTCTGCGTGACCAGCGATTCCACGGGCGTGCCGCGAATCGGAAAGAAGCGGATCAGATGTTCAGGCGGCGGCAGTGGAATGATGTCTTCCACGTGCGCGTCGTCTGTCACGCTGGTGCGGTCCGATGGGACCTTGCGATCCTCGTCGATTGGGGCTTGCGAATGTTGTGGGTGGTTCATGGGAGACTCTTGATCTTGTTGACGTGTCATCCGGACGATTGTTCGATCTCGTCCAGCCCACGTCGCAACGCTTCCAGCTTCGCCTTGAAGTCCGGATTCTTGCGCCATTTCTTCGCGTGCGCGAGCAGGTCATCGACGGTCGTCTGCTTCATCGCTTCGATTTCCCGCGCCATGGCGAGGAATTCCCTGACGGCCTGCCCGTCTTTGCCGTCCCGGAAGTCGGCCTCGTGTTTCTGCACGTAAGGGACCAGCACATCCATCAGGCGCCCGAGCTGGCGCCCGTAACTATACCTTCCCGTGATCCGCCGCTCCGCCTGCGGGTCGGAAGAGCCCGCGTAGTTGATGTTGAACAGGCCCACTTGCCCGACCGCCTCGCCCCATGCGCGAATCCATTGCGTCACATCGCCGCTCCACGGTGCCCGCTCGCCGGCCAGCGTCGGCGACGCCCATGCCAGCCACAATGCCCACGGGTCGGGCGGTGAATAAAACTTGCCGATGTCAGAGGATGCGGGCATCGCGGGCGCTCCTTTCGCAGGTCGGGTGTGGGCAACCCTGCAAGCGTAGAAGACGCGATGGGATGCCGCAAGCCTGCCCGTCACACGCGATTCAGCCACCACGCCGGAGGGTCGCCAGCGCGGCGCCCGCCCCCGCGAACGCGCACAGCGCGCAAACGAGCGATACCGCGCGCAGGCCCGCGGCAATCGCGTGGGCGTCCATCGCGGCATCCGCCGCGGCATGCGTGGCCAGCGCGGCCTGACCCGACCAGACGAAGACGATGCCCAGCACCGCGACGGCCAGCAGGCCCGCCACCCGCGCCACCGCGTTGTTGATGCCGGCGGCCACGCCCGCGTGGTCGGTGGAGACCGATCCCATGACCGTCGCCGTCAGCGGCGCAACGGTGATCGTCATGCCGAGGCCGAGCACCGCGAGCGCGGGAAAGAACCCGACCCAGTAGCTGTCGCGGACGAACGGAAACGCCAGCATCGCAAAGCCGAGTCCGGCCACGAACGGGCCGGCGGTCAGCAGCAGCCGGGCGCCGAAACGCGTCGTCAGCCCACCCGTGTAGCGCGAAAGCAGACCGATGATGATGGGCACGGGCAATACCGCCATGCCGGCCTCGGTCGCGGTATAGGCGTCCGCGCGTATCAGCGTGTAGGGCAGGAAGAACAGAATGCCGCCCAGGCCGAAGTAGAGCAGCAAGGTGACGAGGTTCGCCCCGGTGAAGTCCCGTGAACGGAAGACCTCGAGCGGCATCATGGGCTGCGCGCTCCTGGCTTCGATCCGGACGAAGGCGATCAGCACCAGCACACCCACGCCGAGCATGCCGAGCACGAGCGGATGCGCGAAGCCGCGCTCGGCGGCCTCGGTCAGCCCGTATGCGAGTGCGGCCAGCCCGACGGTTGCCGTGGCCGCGCCGGGCCAGTCCAGCCGCTGTTGCGCGCCGGGCTTGTGACTGTTCGGCACGGAGGCCATTGCCAGCGCGATGGTCGCCAGCGCGAGCGGCAGGTTGAGGAAGAAGATGGCGCGCCATGACGAGACATCGACGAGCCAGCCGCCCGCGACGGGTCCCACGGCCGAGGTAATCGCCCCGACGGCCGACCATGTGCCGATGGCGCGTCCGCGCGCTTCGCCCTCGAATACCGCGCCGATGATCGCGAGGCTGCTCGGCACGAAGAAGGCCGCGCCAATGCCCTGCACCGCGCGCGCGACGATCAGCGACATCGCATTCGGGGCCAGGCCGCAGGCAATCGATGCCACCGTGAAGACCGTGACGCCCGCCACGAACACCGTGCGCCGGCCGAGCTTGTCGCCCATCGCGCCGCCCACGAGCGCAAGCGCGCCGAGAAAGAGCAGATACGCGTTGACGATCCACTGCATTTCCGCAACGCTGGCGCCGAGTTCGCCTTGCATGGCGGGCAGCGCGACATTGACGACGGACCCGTCGATGAACGCCATGCTCGAGCCGAGAATCGTCGCGGCAAGCGCCATGCGCTTGCGCTGGCATGCGCGATCGACGGTATTGGGCTGCGTGCGGATGACGAGCCCATCGCAGGGGCTCGCCTGGGCGGGGATGACCGGCGGGGCGTGGTGGGTGCTATCGGGACAATGCGGGGTGGGCAAGCTTGCTCCCGTGCGGGTCTAGCGAAACCGGAACAACCCGTGCCAGAACGTTTCGAACGCGCTGGGCGGCGCTTCCGCGCGCGTATCGTCGGGTTCCGGCTGGGCCGCCGCATCCGGCGCCACCTCCGCCTTGCGCGACTGATGCAGTGCCCAGACGCTATCGGCAATGCGCCCGGCCAGCTCGGTCTCGCAGTCGCGGCCGAGCAGCACGCCGAACAGCACGTCGCGCCCATGGCCATCCTCGGCAAAGCGCATGGCGATAGCCACCATCTTCTCGTAATGTTCCTGCGCGACCCGCCGGGCCGCTTCCTGCGCTTCGGCTTCCCGTGCCGCCTCGGCGGCGTGTTCCGCTTCCCACCGGCGCATCTCGCGTTCGAAGACGTCGTCGTAGACCTGACGCTGCTCGGCGTCGGACAGGATGGAATAGGCGTCGCGCACCTGCTGGAAGACCGCATGCGCTTCGTCTTCGCGCCCCGGATTGCGGTCCGGGTGCCATTTCATGGCCGCGCGGCGATAGGCACGCTTGATCTCGTCGAGGGTGGCATCTGGCTGCACGCCAAGCGTCGTATAGAGCGTGGTCATGGAAGCAGGGCGATACGTTCGTTGGCAACGGTTGCAAGCCTAGCACGCGCACCGGTACGCACGCTTCTTGCCCGCCATGGGATCAGTCCCTGCAATATCCTTCGCCGGTGCGGACCGTCAGGCAGTCTTTCTTGTCCGCAAGCCACTTCATGCCCGTTTCGGCCCCATTGGTGGCGCGAATGTCTTCCTTGACGCCATCGCGCTCGAACTCGATACCGCCGCCGATCGCCTTGCCCTCGAACTTGCGCGGGCCGTCGAGGTTCTGCACGGTGACGTCGTATTTGCCATGACCGCCCTCCAGCAACAGGAACGTGCCCTCCGGGCCCGTCCATTTGCCGAGCCATTTGTCGGCTGCGGGGGCGCTGGCGGCGGGCGGGGCGGTGTCCGAACCGCGGTCGGAGCATCCGGAGAGCGCCACGGTGGCAGCGGCCAGCGTGGCAACCAAAGCTGCGAAGGTCAGGAAGGGTGTCTTCATCTGGTCGGGGTGGGGGATATTGGCGGTTGATGATGTGCGTAGGCGTATCATGCCCGATGTCCGGTCAGCGCCGCCCATCCCGCGAGCGCGGCCTTCGCCGTTTTCAGGAGGGAGGTCCGGCTCGCGCCGTCGCGCGCCTGAATGGACATGCCCTGCTGCACGGTCATCAGGAACGTGGCGAGGGCATCCACGTCGGTGGATGACCCGATCTCGCCAGTCTCGACACCCTTCGCGATCTTGCGGGCGAGCAGCTTCTTGCATTCCTGCCGTCTGGCGACGAGCGCCGCGCGGACCGACGTACTCTTGTCGTCCGCATGTACCGCCGACAGCACGACGAGGCAACCGGTCGGCTTGTCCTTGCGGGTGAAGGCCCGGGCGCTTTCCATGAGGAAGTCCTCCGCGGCGCCGTAGGCAGTGTCCGCAGCCTCCACCTGGTTCCAGATGGAAGCGCCGTCCGTTTCGACGTACAGCGCCACGGCATCGCGAAACAGCTGTTCCTTCGAGCCGAATGCCGCGTACAGGCTTGGCGACGCAATGCCCATCGCGGCGGTCAGATCGTTCATCGAAGCGCCTTCGAAGCCGCGCTCCCAGAACACATTCATCGCGCGGGCAAGCGCCACGTCCCGGTCGAAGCTCCGGGGTCGTCCACGTTCGGCCATGATTGACTCCATTTGTGTATCGGTCATTATAAAAATATCTTGACCATCTGCCAAGGCTCGGCTAATTTTGTGTCGTTCATTACAGAAAAGGAGCAAGGTATGACGTCACTACAGGGCAAGCGCGCATTCATCACCGGTGGCAGCCGGGGTATCGGCGCCGCCATCGTTCGCCGTTTTGCCGAGGAGGGCGCATCGGTCGCCATCGGGTACGAACGGTCGGCCGGCAAGGCCGAAGCGCTGGCCGAACAGATCCAGGCAGCGGGTGGCCGTGCCGTCGTCATCCAGATGAATGCGGCGGACCCCGCGTCGGTCAGGGGTGCGGTGGATCGCGCGGCCGCGGCGTGGGGCGGTCTCGACATCCTGGTCAATAACGCCGGCATCATCCGCGCGGGCAATATCGAGGACATGACGCTCGAGGACATCGACGCCACGCTCGCGGTGAACGTTCGCGCCGTGATCGTCGCCTCGCAGGCGGCCATTCCCCATATGCGGGACGGCGGCCGCATCATCTCCACGGGCAGCAACCTCGCCGAACGCGTGCCCACCGGCGGCGTCAGCCTGTACTCGGCAAGCAAGGCCGCGCTGATCGCGTGGACCAAGGGACTGGCGCGCGATCTGGGCCCGCGTGGCATTACCGTGAACGTCGTGCATCCGGGCTCGACCGACACCGACATGAACCCCGCGGACAGCGAACGCGCCGACGGACAGCGCGAGCGCATGGCCATCAAGCGCTATGGCAATGCCGACGACGTCGCGGCGCTGTATGCGTTCGTTGCCAGCCCGGCCGCACGCTCGATCAACGGTACCGGCCTCACCGTCGACGGCGGAGCGAACGCATGACGCCCGCCGGCAACCGCCCCGACGCCGCATTGCAGCGTGTGCTGTGGCTGCTGGCACCGGCCATTGCGCTGGTGGTGGGCAGCGAGTTCATCGTGGTGGGCCTGCTGCATCGCATGGCGGCCGATCTCGATCTGCCCCTCGCCACGGCGGGACAGTTGACTGCGCTGTTTGCATTGGCTGCGGCGGTTGCCGGCCCGTTTGTCACGCTCGGGGCGGGCCGGTACGCGCCCCGGCGCGTATTGATCGCCGGACTGGTGTTGTTCGCCATCGGCAATGCCGTGCTGGCGGCGACGTCGAGCTTCGCGCTGATGCTGCTGGCACGGATCGCGCAGGGCGCGGTCTTGCCGGCGTTCATCAGCGTCGGCGCGGCGGAAGTCGCGCGGCTTGCGCCGCCGGATGCGCGTGGACGGGCGCTGGCGCGCGCCAATCTCGGCTTCGTGCTCGGCGTGCTGATTGCATTGCCCGCCGGTATCGCATTGGCCGAAGGCATGAACTGGCGGCTGCCGTTTATCGTGCTCGCCGTTGCGCCCGTGCTGATGGCGGTGGCCATTGCGGGATTGTTCCCACGCGCGGACGCGCATGTGGCACCGGCCGCCGCGAATCAGCTCGGGTTGCTACGCAGTGGCGGCTTTATCGGGCATCTGCTGGCGTCGGTCGCGCTGTTCGCGGCCATGTTCGCTGCCTATACCTATCTTGGCGTCTGGCTCGAGAGCGTGCTGGGCCTGCGGGGCGAAGGTCTCGCGCTGGCACTGCTTGCGTTCGGCGCGATCGGGCTCGGCGGCAATGCGCTGGCCGGGCGCTTTGCCGACCGTACGCCGCTGCTTGCCACCGCGGTGGTCGTGATCGCGCTGGCAGTCTCCGTCAACGCGGCAAGCTGGACACACGGGTTGCTGGCCGCGGCGATCCCGCTCGCGATCTGGAGCCTGACGCACACGGCGGGCGTCACGCTGAGCCAGGTGCGGGTGACGCTCGCGGGCGCGGAAGCCCCCGCGTTTGCGATGACGCTCAACGTGTCGGCCGCCAACCTCGGCATCGCGCTCGGCGCCTCCGCGGGAGGCTGGGCGATCGATCGATGGAGCCTATCCGCGCTCGGCGTGGTGCCGGGGGGGCTGGCGGTGCTGGTGCTGGGCATCCTGTACTGGCTCGATGCGGCCCGCAGTGCCGGCGCGCGTGCGCGGGCGCGGTAGCCGTCCCCACCCCGCGCTCGGGGTCAAGGCCCCGAGTCCGCCCGGCCAGACCACGACGTCGTCGTAGGCATAGAGGCGGCAGTTTGTGAAGCCCATTTCCCGGCAGCGATCCATGGCCTTGTCGATGGACGTGGCGCTGTTGGACCAGAGCGCATAATGGCCCCCGTCGGCGAGCACGAACGCCTTCGGTGCCTTGCGTTCGAGGTACGTGGCATAGCCTTTCTGGGCACGCCGGTACGGCACCGCATCGATATTCTCCGCGGCGGCGTAGCCGGTGGGCGCGGGCAGGGAAGTTTCCACATGCGCGAGCCCCCCTCTGCCCGCCGTCGGCGTGCTGACGATGGAGCTCGTGCCCATGCGCACCAGAATCACATTCGGATAGTCGTAGGCCGCGCCCGACGTGGTATCGACCACCACGCCAATGGCGCCGCCGACGAGCACGTTGCCGAACGCCATGGCTTTCGTGGTGGACTTCACCGTGGCCAGGCCAGGTTCCTGCCCGTCCTTGTCGCATCGCACGGGCATCCACGACCTGAAAGTCTGCTAACCCCCCGCCGGCAGGGTCGCCCGCATCGAGGCCCGCCGATCGAAGGTGCCGAACCAGTCCGCCAGTGCCGGCACGTTGTCGCGCCACGCGAGGTCGGGAAAGCGGAAATCGAGGTAGCCGACCGCGCAGGCGATGGCGATCTGGCCGATGCAGAGCGGGGCGCCGGCGAGCGTGCCTGCTTCCCGGTCGAGGGTGACCAGCGTGGCGTCGTACTTGGCGCGCCACGCGGCGAGCGTGGGCGCGTGTTGCTGTTCGGCGGGGCGCAGCCGTTCGTTACGCCACAGCACGAGCAGATCGGTCAGCCCATGGCCGAGCGCGTGCCAGCGCATCGACTGCATCCGCGCGCGATGGGATTGTGGAAAGAGCCTCGGCGCCGGCGCGATGCCGTCCAGGTACTGGCAGATCAACGTCGTATCCGAGAGCACGAAACCGTCGTCGGTAATCAGCGTCGGAATCTTGTTGAGCGGGTTGATGCGCATAAGCTGCGCATGGCAGCCCGTCATGCCCACCACGGTGTCGATGCACGTGATGCGTTCCGCAAGCCCGAGCTCGTGCGCGGCAACCATGACGCGCCGGACGAACGGGGAGCGGGGCGACCAGCAGAGGCGAAGTTCGCCAGCGCGTGCGCTGGTGCCGGACGCCACGGTAAAGGCGTCGTCGGTGGGGGCGATCACGGTCGTCATGTCATTCTCCACGGATGTTCTGGGACTTGATGAGCTTCGTCCATCGCGCGGTGTCCGCCTTGATGATGGCCGTGAACTCCGCGGGGGTGCCCGGGGCGGGCTCCAGCCCGAGCTGGTCGAGGTTCTTGCGCACCGCCGGCGCGGCCAGCGTGCGGCGCAGCGCCTCGTTGACCTTCTTCACGACGTCTGGCCCGGTGCCTGCGGGTGCCATCAGCCCATACCAGTTGCTGGCCTCGACGTTCGCGATGCCCTGTTCGGCCAGCGTCGGCACGTCGGGCAGGAACGGCAGACGTTTGGGCGCCGCGACGCCGATCGGCCGCAGGCGTTTCGACGTGATGTAGGTCATGAGCCCGGACGTATCGCCGAAGAACGCATCCACCTGCCCGCCGAGCGTGTCGGTAATGGCGGGCGCCGCGCCCTTGTACGCGACGTGCAGGAAGTTCACGTGCGTGGAGATCTTGAACAGCTCGATCGCCATATGCGGCATGCTGCCGATACCCGTGGACGCAAGGCTAGGCGGTTTGCCCGCGGATTGCGCGCGCTTGACGAACGCGGCCGCGCTGGCGACGTTGTCGTCCGGCTTGACCACGAGCACCTCGGGCGTATTGACCACGAGCGAGATCGGCGTGAGGTCCTTCTGCGGATCGTAAGGCAGGCTCGGATACAGCGCGGGATTGATCACGATCGCGCCGGCACTGGTCAGGAACAGCACGGACCCATCCGTGGCCGCGCGCGCCACGGCATTGATCGCAATGGCACCGTTCGCGCCCGGCCGGTTCTCCACGACGACCGTTTGCTTGAGTTCCGCTTCGAGCTGACGCGACAGCGTGCGGGCAAGCGTGTCGGCGGGACCGCCGGCGGGAAAGGCTACGACGAGCCGGGTGATGGGCGCCGCGATGGCGGCAGGCATCAGTAAAACGAGGGCGAGCGCGGCCAACACGCCGCGAAGCGTGGTTCGGGTTTGCATGACGAGGTCTCCTTGAAGGGTGCGGTCGTGACGGTCAGCCGCCCGCGGCACCTTGTGCGTTCACGTACAGCGAATAGATGGAAGTGCAGGAAGCCATCAGCAGCCGGTTACGATGCCGGCCGCCAAAGCAGAGGTTCGCGCATCGTTCGGGCAACGAGATATGGCCGATGGCCTCGCCCTCGGGCGAGAACACGCGCACGCCATCGAGCTCCGGCGTGCCCATGCCCCAGCCGCACCAGAGGTTGCCGTCGACATCCACGCGGAAGCCATCCGGCGTGCCGGGTCCCGCGTCGATCAGCACCCGGCTGTTGTCGAGCGCACCGTCCGCGGTAACGGCGAACGCGCGGATCCGCCGCGGACGCGCGCGGGACTCGATCACGTACAGCGTGCGCTCGTCGGGCGAGAACGCCAGCCCATTGGGGCCACTGATATCGTCGGCGACCACCGTGGCCTGGCCCGTCGTCGGGTCGAGCCGGTAGACGCGCTCCGGCAGTTCCTGCTCGGCCTGTTCGCCCTGGTAGTACCCGGCAATGCCGAACGGCGGATCGGTAAACCAGATCGAGCCATCGGACTTCACGACGATATCGTTAGGCGAGTTCAGGCGCCTGCCCTCGAAGCGGTCCATCAGCACGGTGATGCTGCCGTCGTACTCCGTGCGCGTGATGCGCCGGCCGCCGTGCTCGCAACTGACCAGCCGTCCCTGCCGGTCGCGCGTATTGCCGTTGGCATGGCCCGACGGCGACCGAAAGACGCTGACGATGCCGGTCTCCTCCTCCCACTTGAGGATGCGGTTGTTCGGGATGTCGCTCCACAGCAGATAGCGGCCATCGCCGAACCAGACGGGCCCTTCGGCCCATCGTGAACCGGACGCGATGCGCTCGACGGCGGCGAGTCCCAGCCGGTATTTCTCGAACGCGGGGGTGAGCGCCTGCACGGCCGGATCCGGATAGCGGACCGCGGGCATTGGAAGGGTGGGAATCGTGGTCATGGTCAATTCCTGTGGGCTAGGCGTAGAGCCGCGACGGGTTATGGCGCAACACGGCGTCCGCTCCTGCCTCGTTGGCAAACACGTCCGCGCAGACGCGGCGAATCCAGGCGAGCAACCCGGCTTCGTCCGGCACGGGGTAGGCGATGTTCGGATGCGGCCAGTCCGTGCCCCAGATGGCACGCTCGGGCGCCGCGGCCAGTTGCCGTCTCGCGATGGGAAGTGCCGCCTCGTAGGGCGCCGCGCCGCCGGTGATCCGATCCGCGCCCGACAGCTTGATCCAGACGTTGGGCATCGCGAGGCAGCGTTCCAGCGCGGCAAACGCGGGATAGTCCACGCCCCTGGACGCCTCGACGCGCGCCATATGGTCGATGACGAGCGGCACGCCCTGCGGCAAGAGGACGTCGAGCGCCTCGACCACGTCGCCGACCTCGCCATGCACGAGCGCATGCCACCCGTATGGCCGAATCCGTTCGAGCTGCGCCACCATGCGGCCCGCGTCGGGCTTGCCCCCCAGATGCGACATCAGCCCGAGCCGGATGCCGCGAATACCGCGCGCATGCATCCGCCGCAGATGGTCCTCGTCCACGTCGGGCGAGATCAGCGCCACGCCGCGATAGGCACCCTCGGTGGTATCGAGCGCGGTCAGCACCGCGTCGTGGTCCTCGCCATAGCAGGCGCCCTGCACGAGGACGCCGTGCGTAATCCCGAGCGAGCGATGCAGCGCGCGCAGCGCGGCGAACGGTGCCTCCGGCGGGCGATAGACCGCGTCCGGCGGCAATGGATGGTCGGCGTAGGGGCCGAAGATATGGGTGTGGCAATCCCAGATGTCGTTGCGTGTCTGCATCCTGGTTCTCGATGAAGGTGGTAAGCGCCGGTCTAGTCCGAGCGCGCGCCGGTGTCCCTGACCACCTGCGTCCAGCGCGCGTACTCGGTGTTGATCAACTGCCCATACGCGGCAGCCGTGCCGCCCGTGGGCTCGGCACCCTGCGCGTGCAGCGCCGCGATCGCGTCCGGATCCTGCAGCACCGCCGCAATCTCGCGGTTCAGGCGGCTGACCACGTCAGGCGGCGTATGCGCGGGTGCCACGATGCCCTGCCATGTGCCGGAGTCGAAGCCGGGCACGATGGTCTCGGCCAGCGTCGGCGTATCGGGCAACACCGACACGCGCTGCCGTGTGGTCGCGGCAATGGCGCGCAGGCGACCATCCCTGATGAACGGCAGCGCGGCGTTCAGGCTGCCCGACATCATGAAGTCCAGCCGGCCCGACAACAGGTCCGGGAGCGCGGCCGCATTGCCCTTGTACGGCACGTGATTGAACGTCGTGTGCGTCTTCGCCGCGAACAGCACGCTCGTCAGATGGTCGATGGTCCCGTTGCCCGACGACCCGAAGTTGAGCTTGCCCGGATTCGCCTTGAGTTCGCGCAGAAAATCCTCGGGCGTCCTGATCGGACTCGCCGCATTGACGACCACCACCAGCGGCACCGTCGCCACGTACGCCACCGGCGTGAAAATCCGCGTCGGGTCGAGCTTCGGATTGCGGAACAGCGCGGGCGAGATCGCGATCGACGAGCTGTTGTAGAGCAGCGTATAGCCATCGGCCGCCGATTTGGCGACCTGCTCCGAGGCGATATTGCCGCCCGCGCCGGGGCGATTGTCCACCACCACCTGCTGGCTCAGCCGCTCGCCGAGCTTGCGTGCCACGACACGCGCGATGATGTCGGTCGGGCCCCCGGGCGAGAAGGCCACGACCATTCGTACCGGCTTGTCGGGGTAGTCCGCGGCTTGCGCCGTGGCCAGCCCGCCCGATATCGCGAGCGCGACCGACGCGGCAAGCACGTGCGTGACGGCTCGCATCGCCGCGCGCGCGGGTTTGACGAAAGGCATGATGGCGTTGTCTCCGTTATTGGTATCGATGACGCCGTTGGGTGGAGCCTGTCTAGTCGCAGCGCACGCTCATCCCGCCATCGACGACGAGTTCGGCGCCCGTGACAAAGCGCGCTTCATCGGACGCCAGAAACAATGCGGCATTGGCGGTATCTCGTCCATCGCCCATAAAGCCGAGCGGGATGCGCGCCTGCCGCTGGGCCAGCAGCGCTTCGACATCGCCGCCCGCGCGCTGGCCGGCAAGGCGTGCTTCCACCATCGGCGTATGCATCTGGCCGGGAATGACGGTGTTCACGCGCACTTTCTTCTTCGCATACTCCACGGCCACGACGCGGGAGAACTGGATGACCGCGGCCTTCGCGGACGCATAGCCTACCTGCGCGGCGCCGGTCCATCGGGTGCCCGACGTGGACGCCGTATTGACGATCGCGCCGCCACCCTGTGCCTCCATCAGCGGCAGCACGTACTTGCAGGTCAGGAATACGCTCTTGAGGTTGAAGTCGATCTGCCTGTCCCAGGCCTCTTCGTCGAGATCCACGGGTCCGCCGCGCGCGGAGCCGCCGACGTTGTTCACGAGAATATCCACACGCCCGAAGCGCGCGACGCAGGCATCGACCATGGCTTTCACTTCGGCGGCCTGCGTCACGTCGCAGGTGTGGGCCTCGATCTCGGCGCCGGCGATCGCGCGGACACGGGCGATCGTCTCGTCCATCGCCGACAGGTTCTTGTCCGCGGCAAACACTTTCGCGCCTTCTTCGGCAAAGCGCACGGCGACCGCGCGTCCATTCCCCCAGCCGGGGCCGACGCAGCCCGCGCCGGTTACGAGTACGACCTTGCCGGCGAGCCGGCCTGCTTGTTGTTGCGACATTTCGGGGTGTTCCTGAGAGTGGGATCAGCGTGCGGGGGTGGTGTCGAACGCGAGCGGCTCGCCGTCGGGCGGCATCACCTCGAACGCGTTCACGGTCATGGAAATCAGCGTGTAGTAGCCGGCAAGGCCAACGAGATCGATGACGGCATCGTTGCCGAGCACGGCGATCGCGCGGTCGTAGAGCGGCGCGGGAATGCGATGCGCTTCGTTGAGGCTGCGCACCACGGCGTAGACCGTGGCTTCATCCTCGCGCGAGAATGCCGGCTCGGCACCGGTGCGCAGGGCTTCCACGACGGCCTCATCGACGCCAGCCTTCAGCGCGATGGGCTTGTGCGCCCACCATTCGAACTCGGCACGCCAGAACTGGCCCATCACCAGAATGGCCAGCTCGGACAGGCGCTGCGGCAGCGACGAGTCGTAACGGCAGTATTGCCCCAGCGCCTGCGCTGTCGCGGCGAGGCCGGGCCGATGCAGCCAGACGGCCAGCGGCCCGCGCACCTGGCCGCGCGGGCCGGCCACGATGGCGGCGTGGACCGCGCGCTGGTCGTCGTTCATCTCCGCTGGCTGGAGCGGGGGAATGCGGGTCATGTCGTCTCCGTGTCCTGTATGCGTTTTTAGGTGGAACACGAGCATTCTGCTGACAGTCCGCGCTATCGTCCAATATGTTTTCCGGAGCACAGTCATTCCGAAATAGAATAACTGCTCTGTTCATTCCCGCTGCCCACGAAGGCTCGCCATGGAAATCCGAGATCTCCGAATGTTTCTCACGCTCGCCGAGGAGTTGCACTTCGGCCGCGCGGCCGAGCGTCTGCGTATTTCCCAGCCGCCACTGACCAAGCATATCCAGCAGCTGGAGGCCGAACTCGGCGTCATGCTGTTCGACCGCAACAAGCGCAGCGTGCGCCTGACGCCGTCGGGCCATGCGCTCGTGCAGGAGGCGCGGCGCATCATCGGGCAGGCCGATATGGCGCGCGAGGTCGTGCGGCGCGCCGAGGAAGGGCAGACGGGGACGCTGCGCATCGGCTTCGTCGCGGCGCTGCTCTATATCGGCATGGAAAAGCTCATCGCGCGGCTCGAACGGAATCTGGCGGGTGTGGAGACGGTCTGGGAGGAGATGGGGTCGTCGGAGCAGATCGAGGCGCTACGCCATGACCGCATCGACCTCGGGCTCGGCCAGATCTCGCCTGGAGCGAGCGGGGCGGTCGAGATGCGGATTCACCCGATCGCGCGCACGCCGCTGGTGGCGGCGCTACCGGCGCAGCATCCGCTTGCACAGCGCAAGCGCATCGATCCGGCCGACCTGGCCGGCGAGCCGTTTATCGTGATTCCGCGCGAAAGCGCGCCCGCGTATTTCGATCTGATCGTCGCGACCTGCCTGCGCGCGGGGTTCAGTCCCAATGTGCGGCACTACGCGCGGCATTTGCTGTCGGTTGCCAGCCTCGTGGCATTGGGCCGCGGGGTATCGCTGGTGCCGCGTACGCCGGAACGCGCCCAGTTGCCCGGTGTCGTGCTCAAGCCGCTGGCGGGGGAACCCGCGCAGGCGGAGTACTCGGTGGTATGGCACCCGTCGAACCGGTCGCCGGTGGTGGAGCGGGCGCTGGGCGCGCTGGGCGTGATGTGAGGTCGTGCGCGGGCACGACCTCGCTGTCGTGGGCTTACTCGAGCCGCACGTTGGCGTCCCGCACCACGGTCCCCCATTTCTCGATCTCGCTGTCGACCAGCGACGCGAACTTCGCCGGCGAGCTGCCGACCACCTCCACGCCTTGCTCGCGGAAACGCTTGACCACATCGGCCTCGGCCAGCGACTTCGTGATCTCCGCATTGAGCCGCTGCACGATGTCCTTCGGCGTGCCGGCCGGCGCCTGGATGCCGAACCAGACATTGACCTCGTAGCCCGGTACGCCGGCCTCGGCGACGGTCGGCACGTCCGGCAGCAGCGACGACCGCTGCTGGCCCGTCACCGCGATGGGCCTGAACTTGCCCGCGCGGATCTGGTTGATCACGTTGGGCAGGTTGTCGAACAGCACGTCGATCTCGCCGCCCAGCATCGCCACGACCGCCGGGCCGCTGCCCTTGTAGGGAATATGCGTGAGCTTCGTGCCCGTCATCTTCTCGAACAGCTCCATCGACAGATGGTTGGACGAGCCGGAGCCCGTCGAACCGTAGTTGAGCTTGCCCGGCTGCTTCTTCGCGAACTCGACGATGTCCTTGACCGTGGCGAGGTTGAGGTCGTTGCGCGCGACCAGTACGTTCTGCGTGCTGGCGGCCCACACCACGGGCGTGAAGTCCTTCGTCGCGTTATAGGGCAGCCTGGCGCCGTACAGCGCCGGCAATGCCGCAAAGGGGAGCGGCGTGATCAGCAGCGTGTAGCCATCGGGCGGCGACTTGGCGACGAGCGAGTTGCCGATCAGCGTATTGCCGCCGGGCCGGTTGTCCACGACGACCGACTGCTTCCATTTGGCGGTCAGCTTCTCGCCCACGGTGCGCGCGAGCGTATCGTTGAAGCCGCCCGGCGTGTAGGGTACGACGATGCGGATGGGCTTGTCAGGGTAGGGCTCGGCGGCGGACGCCGCACGCCATGCGGCGGCCCCGGCGAGCGACGACAGTACCCATTTGCATGCGGTTCTTCTGTCAGGCATGTTTTGTCTCCTTCACCTACGATGATTTTTTTATTGGAACTTCACGACATATCCCGGTCCATCGATCAGCGGATACTGCTTGAACAGTTCCTCATCGACTTCGACGCCGAGGCCTGGCGCTTCCGGCGGCACGACGCAGCCGTCGCGGCCGATCTCGAACGTCTTGCCGAACATGTCGCGGAATGGATTGAAGTGCGATACGCAGGCCTCGAAGTAACCGGCGTTCTCGGTCGCGGCGAGGAAATGCAGCGTGGCCGCGTGGTTGAGGCCCGTGGCCGAGCTATGCGCGTGGATTGGAATCCGGAACGCCGATGCCATCGCGGCGATGCGCATGCCTTCGGTAATGCCGCCGGTCTTCGACAGATCGGGCTGCCACACCTGCACCGCGCGGGCCTCCAGCATCTGCGCGAACTCGAAGCGCATAAAGTGGTTTTCGCCCGCGGCAATCGGCACGACCGGCGTGATGCGCGCGGCCTCGCGATACGACGCGAAGTCGTTGCAGGCAAACGGTTCCTCGAGCCATCCGGCCTGGATGTCCGCCAGCACGGGCAGCACACGGCGAACGTCGGCGATCGTGTAGGCCGTGTTCGCGTCGGTCAGGATATCGATGTCGTCACCGACCACCTTGCGGACATGGCGCACGCGTTCGATATCGGCCTTGACCGTATCGCCGATGCGCAGCTTCACCGCCTTGTAGCCCTGCTCGATATACGACTGGGCTTCTTCCGCCAGCGAAGCGGCTGGCTGGTAACCCAGCGCGATACCGCCCGCGTAGGCGGGAATCCGGCGGCGCGATCCGCCGAGCAGCTGGTACAGCGGCATCCTGGCCGCCTTGCCGCGGATATCCCAGAGGGCCATGTCGATGCCCGAGTGCGCCAGCGCGGCACCGGCACCGAGTCCGTGGCTCGAGAACTGCATGCGATGCACGCGTTGCCACGTGCCCACGACGTCCGTGGCATCCATGCCCACGAGCAGCGGCTGCAGCGTGTTGTGGATCAGGCTGACGATGGCGCCGGGGCTGCGGCCCGGATGCGACTCCCCATAACCGACGATGCCTTCGTCGGTCTCCACGCGAATGACGATGGCATCGCGCTTGAGCGTGCTGCCGACGCCCATGGTGACCGTCTTGCCTTCGGGCAGACGGAAGGACAGCGGAATGGCGGTGATGCGGGTGATCTTCATCGGTTGTCTCCTGCGTTCTGTTCTGTTCTGTTCTGTTTTGTTCTGTTTTGTCGGGCGAGTCAGGCGAGCACGGCGCGCGCGATCGCGGCACCCATGTCCTGCGTGGTGGCCTTGCCGCCAAGGTCGGGCGTATGCACGCGGTCGGGGTGCACGAGCACCGCTTCGATGGCCTGCATCACGGAGGCGGCGGCTTCCGGCTGCCCGAGGTGGTCGAGCATCATCGCCGCGGACCAGATCTGGCCGATGGGATTGGCAATGCCTTGTCCGGCGATATCGGGCGCCGAGCCGTGGACGGGCTCGAACATCGACGGATACTTGCGCTCGGGGTTGATATTGGCGCCCGGCGCCACCGCGATGGTGCCGGTCACGCCCGGTCCCAGATCGGAAAGGATGTCGCCGAACAGGTTCGACCCCACCACCACATCGAACCGCTCGGGCGACATCGCGAACCGCGCGGCCAGGATATCGATGTGGTACTGGTCCGTGCGGACCTCCGGATACTCGGCGCCGATGGCCGCGAAGCGCTCGTCCCAGAATGGCATCGAATGGAAGATGCCGTTCGACTTCGTGGCCGAGGTGACGTGGTTGCGGCCCAGCTTGCGCGAGAGCTCGAACGCATAGCGCATGATGCGATCGGTTCCGCGACGCGTGAAAATGGCCTCCTGCGTGACGAACTCGTGCTCGGTGCCCGCGAACATGCGTCCACCCACCTGCGAGTATTCGCCCTCCGTGTTCTCGCGCACGATCCAGAAATCGATATCGCCGGGCTTCTTGTTCGCGAGCGGGCAGGGCACGCCGGGCAGCAGCCGGACCGGCCGCAGGTTCACGTACTGGTCGAACTCGCGGCGGATGGGAATCAGCAGATTCCACAGCGACACGTGGTCGGGCACGCCGGGAAAGCCGACCGCGCCAAGGAAGATCGCGTCCGAGTCGCGCAGGCGCTCGATGCCGTCCGCCGGCATCATGCTGCCCTGCGCGTGGTAGCGCGCGCAACTCCAGTCGTATGTCGTGAACGACAGCTGGAAACCGAACTTTTCGCTGACGGCCTTCAGGACGCGGAGGCCTTCGGGTACGACTTCGTTGCCGATGCCGTCGCCGGGAATCACGGCAATCTTGTAGTGCTGGTTGGTGGTCATGATGGGCGTGCGGGTTATTGAGCGGAACCGGGTTGCGCGAGCAGGGCGACGAGTTCCGGCACGGTGCCCGTCGCGCGCTGGACGTAAGCCCCGGAATAGGTTTCGCGAATGGCCGTGGACGTGGTGTGGCTGGCGCCGATCTCGCGCGCCATCGTGTCGTAGTACGTCATGTCCTTGAGCGCATTGGCAATCGTGAAACGGAAGCCCGAGCCGTCGCCATGCTCGATAAAGGGACGCAGCCGCTCCAGAATCACGCCCGCGCCGCCGCCCTTGGCCAGCACGTCGATCAGCACCTCGGGATTGACGTCCGCGCGCGCCGCGCAGGCGGCCGCCTCCGCGAGCACCGCGGAGAAACCCAGCGATACGAAGTTGTGCAGCAGCTTCAGCCGATGGCCCGAGCCCACGGGGCCGGCGAACGTGATGTTCTCGGCAAAGCTCTGCAGCAAGGGCAGGCATTCGCGATAGAGCGCGGGGTCGCCGCCGACGATCAGGTTCAGCCGGCCCTCCGCCGCTTCCTTGGGGGTACGCGTCATCGGCGCATCGAGGAACTTGCCGCCTGCCTTGTGCACGGCCGCGGCGATGCGCTCGGTGGAGGAAGGGATGGCCGTGGAGCAGTCGATCACGACCGTGCCGGGCCGCAACGCGCTCAGCAGTGCGTTCTGGCTGAACAGCACGTCCTCCACTTCGGGCGTGCCCGTGACGCACAGGATCACGATGTCCGCCTGCGCCGCGAGTTCGGGAATCGTCGCGACCTGACGCGCGCCCGCGGTCAGCAGCGCGTCCAGCGGCTGGTTGCCCGGATGCGCGAGAACGACCAGTGGATGGCCATGCTTCACCACGTTCGTCGCAATGCCATGGCCCATCATGCCGATGCCGATCATGCCTACGGTCTTCATATGGATGTCTCCTGTCGTGGGATGCATGCTTACCGGGGCGCCAGTCCGCCGGCGCAGATGTACTTGACCTCGATATAGTCCTCGATGCCGTATTTCGAGCCTTCGCGTCCGATCCCCGATTCCTTGACGCCGCCGAACGGCGCGACCTCTGTCGAGATCAGCCCTTCGTTCAGGCCGACGATGCCGCATTCGAGCGCTTCCGCCACGCGCCACGAGCGGGCGTAGTCGGTGGTGTAGAAGTACGCGGCGAGGCCGAACGGCGTGTCGTTGGCCATCGCGACGCCTTCCGCCTCGGTCTTGAAGTGGATCAGTGGCGCGACCGGGCCGAATGTCTCCTCGTTCATGAGCTTCGCCTTCGGCGAGACGTCGGTCAGGATCGTCGGCGTAAAGAAACGGCCGCCGAGCGCATGGGGCTTGCCGCCCGTGAACACCTGCGCGCCGAGCGCCACCGCGTCGACGATATGCTCGCGGACCTTCTCGACCGCCGCGTCGTCGATCAGCGGGCCGAGGTCGACGCCCGGGGACATGCCGTCGCCGACCTTCTGCGCTTCCACGGCCACGCGAAGCTTTTCGGCGAACGCGTCGTAGACGCCGTCCTGCACGAAGATCCGGTTCGCGCAGACGCAGGTCTGGCCGGCGTTGCGGAACTTGGAGGCCATGACGCCCGCGACCGCGGCATCGAGGTCGGCATCGTCGAAGATCAGGAACGGCGCGTTGCCGCCCAGTTCCATCGACACCTTCTTGACCGTGCCCGCGCATTGTTCGAGCAGCGTCTTGCCGACTTCCGTGGAACCCGTGAACGACAGCTTGCGGACCACGGGGCTTTTCGTCAGCACGTTGCCCACGACGGACGCGGAGCCCGTCACGACATTGAGCACGCCATCGGGAATGCCCGCTTCCCTGGCAAGCTCGGCCAGTGCCAGCGCCGAGAACGGCGTGGCCGAGGCGGGCTTGATCACGATCGTGCAGCCGGCGGCGAGGGCGGCCCCGGCCTTGCGCGTGATCATCGCGTTGGGGAAATTCCATGGCGTGATGGCCGCGACCACGCCGACCGGCTGCTTGATCACGACGATCCGGCGGTCCGACGACGGGGCGGGAATCACGTCGCCATAGATGCGGCGTGCCTCTTCCGAAAACCACTCGAGGAACCCCGACCCGTAGGCGATCTCGCCGCGCGATTCCTTCAGGGGCTTGCCCTGCTCGAGCGTGAGGATGGTGGCGAGGTCTTCCTGATTCGCCATGCAGAGGTCATACCAGCGGCGCAGCAGCTTGCTGCGCTCGCGCGCGCTCGTGGCGCGCCACGCGGGCAGCGCCTGCTCGGCGGCGGCGATGGCGGACTCGACGTCGGCCGCGGTCATACGGGGCACGGAACCGATGGACTTGCCGGTGGCCGGGTTGGTGACGGGCACGACCTCGCCATCGGAGGCATCGACCCATTGACCGTTGACGTGGCACTGCTGGCGAAACAGGGAGGTGTTCTGAATCTGCATGAAAGCGACTCCGATCGTCGATTGTTGTAGGCGGGGGGAAAGTTCAGGAAATCAGGTTGGCGGGGCGCTCGCCACGGCGTAATGCGGCAAGGCCATCGATCAGCAGCCAGCCCATGGCATTGCGTGTTTCCTCGGTGGCGCTGCCGATATGCGGGCTGAGAAACACGTTGTCGAGTTCGCGATAGCGCGCGTCGATATGGGGTTCGTTCGCAAACACATCGAGCCCGGCCGCAAAGACGTGACCGGACGTCAGCGCGTCGATCAATGCGTCGTCATCGACGATGTCGCCGCGCGAGATATTCGCGACCACGGCACCGCGCGGCAGCGCGGCAAGATGCGCGGCGTCCAGCGCGCCCTTGAGTTGCGGGGAGCCCGGCGCCGCGACCATCAGCATGTCGCTGTGCCGGCAAAGGGCCTCCAGCGTGGGTTGGAAGGTCGCGCCGTCTTCCATGTCGGGCGAGAGGCGGGACCGGTTGTGATAGTGGATCTGCATGCCGAACGCGCGCGCCCGCGCGGCAATGGCCCGGCCGATGCGGCCCATGCCGAAGATGCCGAGCCGCTTGCCGACCAGGCCCTTGCCGAGCAGTTGCGTGGGCGCCCAGCCGGGCCACTGCGCGCTACGCACCATGCGGTCCGCTTCGAAGCCGCGCCTGGCCGCGTTGAGCAACAGCATCATCGCGATCTCCGCGCAGGCATCGCTGAGGACATCGGGGGTGTGGAGGACGTCGATGCCGAGCTCGCGCGCCGTGGCGAGGTCGATATGGTCGTGGCCGACCGAGAGCGTGGCCACGGTCTTCAGCGCCGGCGACAGCTGCCGCAGCAGTTGGCCATCGACGCGTTCGGTCGCCGTCACGAAGAGGACGCTTGCGCCTCGGGCCCGCTCGGCAATGGTTGCGGGGGGCAGCAGCGCATCGCTCTCGTTGAGCGCCACGTCGAAGCGCGCCTGCAGGGCGGCCTCGACCTCCGGCGGCATGCGCCGGCAGACATAGGCCCTTTCCAGCTGACCGGCTTGACTCCCAGTGTGACTTTCTGACCGCATCGAAACCTCTCATCGAACGAGAATGTAAGTTGTATTACAAATTCATCGTATCAATGTGTCAAGCAAATTTATTGGCGGTGCTATGATCGCGTCCATACGGAAACAGGGACACAGCGCATGGAGCAGCGATTACAGGGCGGCAACGAACCGACCCTCGCGGATCGGGTCACGGAGTTGTTATCGGGGCAGATCCGGAAAGGGGTCTATCCGGTCAACGCGCGCCTGCCGACGGAAAAATTCATGACCGAGCAGTTCGGCGTGAGCCGGACCGTGATCCGTGAGGCGATCTCGCGCCTGAAGTCGGAAGGGCTGGTGGAGAGCCGGCAGGGCAGCGGCACGGTCGTGCTCGATCCGACGAGCGCGGAGGTATTCCGCCTGGGCAGCCGATCGGGCCGCGACAATGCCGACCCCGCGCTGGGCGTGGTCCGCATTCTCGAGTTACGGCGTGGCATCGAAGCCGAGATGGCGGCGCTGGCGGCCGTGCGGCGCAGCGATGCGCAGATGACGGAGATTCGTGAAGCGCTGCAGGCGATCGATCGCGCCGTGGATGCCGGCGGCGACGGCGTCGAGGAAGACCTGGCTTTCCATATCGCGGTGTCCCGCGCGACGGGCAATCCGCACTACACCGAACTGCTGGGCATGCTGACGCGATCGCTGCGCGATGCCATCCGCCTGACCCGCGGCAACGAATCGCGCCGCAGCGACCTGACCGCGCAGGTCAGGCGCGAACACGCCGATATCTGCGCGGCCATCGAAGCCCAGGACGCCCCGCGCGCGCGGGAAGCGGCGTTCCTCCATATGCGCAACACGGAGGAACGCATCTCCACGGCGGAGCGCGACTTCTGGACCGGCGACAGCCGCACGGCGGCGCAACGGCTGGCGGGGGCGGATCTGGCGACCGTGCTGCGGCGGGGCGGCTAGCCGCCAGCCAGCCGCCAGCCAGATCATCGATCTTGCGGAAGCAGTTCCGCATCGCTGGCGGCGAGCAGCGCGAGGTTGCTGAGCGGATGCACGCCGCGCCATGCCTGCGAGTCGATCGACGCCACGATCAGGCGCAGCATCGCGGCTTCGATCGTCCGGCATGCAAGACTGAGTCGCGCGGAACCCGCCACGCACAGGAAGACACGGCGCGATAGCGAGGAATCGGAGATGGGCAGGCATGCGTAGGCGCCGGCCGGTTCGTTGGCCAGCGCGCTCCATGGCAGGATCGTCCAGCCCATGCCCGCGCCGACGGCCGACAGCAGTACCGATACCGCGCTCGTTTCCGCCACGAGCGTGAGCTCGAGCCCCGCCGCGATAAAGGCGCGGTCCGTGAGGACCCGCACGGAATTCGGAAAGCTTGGCAACAACAGCGGCAGTTCCGCGACCTCCGCCAGCGTCAGCGGCGCTTCGCCGGACGATGGGCCGGGGCCGACCGCCATGAGGTCCTCGTCGAGCAGCGGCAGCAGATGCATGTTGGGCCGCTGCTGGGAGTCCATCGAGATGCAGATATCGAGCTTCTGCGTCGCCACCAGTTCGGCGAGATCCGCGCTGCTGCCTTCGACGATCTCGACGGTCACGTCGGGGACGTTGTCGGCGACGTACCTGAGCAACGGCACGGCGAGGACGCGCGACGTGCTGGTCGGCAGGCCGACGCGCACATGCCCGGACGGCACATCGCGTCCGTGACGCACGGCCGCATGTGCCTCTTCCATTTGCCGGAGCACCATCTTGGCATGCCGGTAGAGAATCTTGCCGGTCTCGGTCGGGCGCGCGCCGAAGGGACCCCGCACCAGTAACCTGGCATCGAGTTCGGCCTCGAGATTCGCCACATGCTGACTCAGCGACGGCTGCGCGATATGCAGCGCATCCGCGGCGGCGGTAATGCTTTCGAGTTCGACGATGCGGGAAAAATAACGGAGCTGGCGGAAATCCATGATGAGCGCGGCAGGGGACGGATGCCCGACACTAGCACCTCCCGTGCCGGCTGGGCATCGCTGTATGCCCTAGCGGCCGTCCGCGGCGTTCCAAACGGGGACCTCGATATAGCATCCGCCGTTCCCGCCCAGCCCGAACGTCAGCACCGGTGGCCGGCCATGCGGCACCTGCGGGAAGTGCCCGCGATCGCCACCGGCCAGCGATACGCGGAGCCTGCTGCCGGCCGCGAGCGTCCATGCAACGGGCAGCAAAGCGAAGTCGAGGGTCACCGGTTCGCCGGGGACCAGCCGCTCGGCATCCGCGCGCCGGTGCGCCCGGTAGGGCCACGTGGTCCGATATTCAGGCGGGCAGGGCTCCGTCTGCCGATGCGACGCGCGGAGCAGCCCTTCCGTGATGTAGCGCACCGTGCCGTCCGCTTCCACCTCGGAGAGATAGACATAGACGGCGGCATCCGGCTGCGACGATGCGACGTTCAGATGCGCGATCACATGGCCCGCGATGGCCATCGGCGTGGCGACGGGCGCCGAATCGAAATGCGGCAGCCGCGCTTCGTGCTCGGCCCAGTCCGCGTAGTAGTCCTCGATATTCGCGGCGCCAAGACGCTCGTAGCGCGTTTTCCGGCCCGTCGTCCAGTCGAAGCTGACGCGGAACGTGCGTTGGCTTGCCGCCGTTGGGGGGTGCGGCGACAGGGTGTCCCCAGCGCCCAGATACCAGCGTTCGTTGCCGGGCACGGGCGGCCACGCATCGGCCGCATGCCACAGGTTGTCGTGAATGCTGTGATAGTGAATGCGCGATTCGCTATCGAGGCCGGTATCCATCCCCAGCAGATGTTCGTCGAAGAAACGCAGGACCTCGCCCAGCAACGGGAAATCCGAGGCAGGCTTCTCGCGCCACGGCGATACGTTCGTGCGCGCGCCGTGGTCCCACGGACCGAGCAGCAGGCGGTTGTCGTTGTGGGGCAGCGAGAGGAAGCGCGTGATCGCGCCATTGGCGTAGCCGCCGCCGTCGTACCAGCCCGAAATCGAATAGACGGCGACATCGGGTTGGATGCCGTCCAGATAGCGGTATGGACTGCAGCTGCCGGAGTCCAGCGACGGGTCGTGGAACGCCGCGCCGTCGCGATAGGCGAACTCCGGCGCAAGGTCCGCGAGCGTGAAATTGTTGCGGTGCTCGGCGATGGCGGCCGCCAGCAGCGCGCCGTCCGCATCCTCGTCCACGCGCTCCGGACCATGGAAGCGCGCGTCGTTGAAGTACGGAAACTTCGCGACCAGCTCGCGGCGGTCCTGATCGAGCGCGAGCATCAGTTCGTCATAGGCTTCCACCCAGACCTTGGACAGGTTGCCGCCGATATAGAGCTGCTCGCTGTAGATGTCGGAGACCGAGAACAGCGGTGCGATGGCTTTCACGGCGGGGTGGCCCGTGCTGGCCAGGAAGCAGGCCGCGGCGCCGAGGTAAGAGATGCCGGTCGAGCCGATCTTTCCATTCGACCACGTCTGGTTCGCGATCCATTCCGCGACCTCGTGGTAGTCGTCGCGCTCGGAGGGCGAGCGCAATGTATCGCGCGTGCCGAAGCTGGCGCCCGTGCCGCGCACGTCCACGACGACCACGGCATAGCCCTTGGGCACGAAGGCATCGCGGTACTTCGCGGCATTGGGGCTGGCTTCGGCACCGGTGCCCGACAGCCGGAAGCGGCGATAGTAGGGCGTGAAGATGACGACGGTCGGAAAGCTTTCAGGCGCGGACGTGCCGGGCAGGGGCGCGGGCAAATAGATGTCCGCGGCAAGGCGGCATCCGTCGCGCATGGGCAGGTAACGGGAGACGGGCTGCGGCGGGACCGAGAACGCCGAGGGGCGGTTTGCCAGGTAGGCCGAGGGGGCCGTCTTCCAGGCGTGACCCCGGGTATCGTGATCGGACATGAGAGATCGTGGTGGGCGTCAGTAACGCTGCCTATGGTACGAAGGCCGCCATCCTGGGCGGAAAGACGAAATTCCGATTCGAACATAGGCCGATCCTATGGCGCGGCGATAGGGCATGCTGCATTGCAATAGTGCCCGCTCGCCCCAACGGTGGGCAGGGACTTGAGCGTGTACCCGGGGCATAGCTATGTCCTATGTTGGCATCGATAATCCATATTGGTTTCCGGGCGCGGACGTCCATACCATCGCGATGAGAATTTCGTGATTGACCTAGCTTCGATGGGAGAGAACTCGATGTATCGACGCCGCTTTATCGCTTCGGCACTTGCCGCCACCGCCCTGCTGTGCCACGGTCCCGCCAGCGCGCAGGATGCCTATCCTTCCCGGCCGATCCGCCTGATCGTTCCGCAGTCGGCCGGATCCGGTAGCGATGTGGTGGCGCGCCTGCTCAGCGAAAAGCTGTCCCAGGACCTCGGTCAGTCCATCGTCGTCGATAACCGTCCCGGCGCGAACGGCATCGTCGCGATGAGCACGGTGGCGAAGTCCACGCCGGATGGCTATACGCTGCTGCTGACGGGCGTATCGCAGATCAGCTTCAACCCGCACCTGTACGCGTCGCTGCCGTACAACCCGCAGAAGGACTACACGTTCATCTCGCCCGTCGTCGATACGCCGTTCGTGCTGATCGCCAGCAAGGCCAGCGGCATCACGTCCATGCAAGGCTTTATCGAGAAGGCCAGGCAGAAGAGCGGCGGACTGCCGTTCAGCAGCGCGGGCGTCGGCAATAGCACGCACCTCGCCATGGAAATCATCGCGGACAAGCTCGGCCTCAAGCTGACGCACGTGGCCTACAAAGGCTCGGGTCCGGCGCTGACGGGTGTCGTGGCGGGAGAAGTGGATGCGATGGCCAGCGTGCTGGGCACCGCGCTGCCGCAGATCGCGGCGGGCACGGTCGTACCGCTGGCCGTCATCGGCCAGACGCGCGTGAAGGAACTGCCCAACGTGCCGACGCTCAAGGAAGCCGGCATCGACGTGCCGGTCATGCCGAGCTGGTGGGCGCTCGTCGGTCCGGCGGGCATGGATGCCAAGACTGTGGGCAAGCTGAATGCCACGCTGCAGGCCGCGCTGGCCGATCCCCAGATCAAGGCGCGCCTCGCGGCGCTCTATCTCTACCCCGTCGTCGGCACACCCGACGCCATGAAGCAGCGCGCGATCCAGGACTCGAACGTTTGGGGCGACTTCATCAAGAAGCGCGGCATCCAGAGCTCCTGATCTCAGCGATGGCCCCGCATCGCGTCGCCGAGTGTCAGCAGCCGCGTGCAGGGCACGTGCTACAGAAGCAGTCGCGATTCGCGATTCGCGCTTTCGCTATGGCAATTGCAGGCCACATCTGCCACCATGGCGCCCCTTCCACGACGTAGCGGACAAGCGCGGTTCCATCATGGCCTCGAGCAAAGCACACCATGCCACCGGTTGGGCGGCGGCCGTCATCTATGCGGCGGTCGTCGCGAAGCATGGCGGGGCCGGCTGGCACTGGGCGAATATGGCCGGGTTCGTGGCGGCGTTGTTCGGCAGTACCGCGCCTGACTGGATGGAGGTCGCCTGGTGGTCGCGGTCGCGGCGGCTGTGGATCACGCATCGGACGCTCACGCACTGGGGCGTGGGATGGATCGCGCTGCTGGTCGGCGCCTATCACGCGCTGGGCACGCATGCGCTGGCCGCGCCGTTGTTCGGGTTTGCCTGCGGCGGCCTCATGCATCTGCTCGCCGACTGGCCGAACCCGCTCGGGGTGCCGTGGATTGCCGGGCGGCATTCGCTGAACTGGTGGAACAGCGGGCGCTGCGATCTGTTTATCGTGGCGGCGTCATGGCTCGTCGCGGCGGCGGTGTCGGCCGATCTGTGGATGAACGGCAGGCTCAGCGTCGAGCTTCTGCATCATCTGCGCATGCTCTCCTTGTTCCGATAAACGCTGTTCCGCTACCGCTAGGCCAGACGCAGATCCCACAACACATCGAGCACATGCTGCGTCGCGCGTTCCACGTATCCCGCGCGATGGGCGACGCCGAGTCGCCGCCACAATGCCGGCCTCAGCGGCCGCATGACCACGCGCTTGTCGGGCAACGGCGTCGTGGCCTCGTGCGGCAATAGCGCGGCGCCATAGCCCGCCGCCACCAGGCTCTTGATCGCATCGTTGTAGTTGAGCTGGATGCGCGGCGAAGGATGATGACCGGCCGCCGCGAACCATTCCGCCGTCAGCCGCGAGAGACGCGTCGTCGCATCGTTGAGGATCAGCGGCTGGCCGGCAAGCCATGCGGGCGTGACGCGGGCTGGCGACGACCAGTGCGCGGGCACGAAGGCCATGACGGGGTCGCGTCGCCACGGCTTGATCACGAGCCCGGCCACGGGCGGCTGGGGCAGGGCGATCAGCCCGACATCCAGCGTGCCATCGGCCAGTCGGGACAGCGCCTCCTGCGACGTCAGGATCGCGATCTGGATATCGATGGCGGGATGGTGCTTGCGCAGGACTTCCAGCGCCTGCGGCAGCAGATGCGCGATCACGCCTGTGGAGGCCCCGAGCCGGACGCGCCCCTCCAGCCCCTGCACTTGCCGCTGGATATCGTCGAGCGTCTGCTCGGCATCGGCCAGCAGCCGGCGCGCGCGCTCCACGAGCACCTCGCCGATGGCGGACGGCCTGACCTGTCCGCGCTTGCGCGACAGCAGCGGCGCGCCGATCCGTGCCTCCAGTTCGGTGATGTGGAGGCTGACCGTCGGCGGCGCCAGATGCAATGCGCGCGCCGCCTCGGCGAACGAGCCGCGATCGGCAATGGCCACCAGTGTGCGCAGGCGGTCCAGACTGATCTCCCGCATGTCGTGTCTCCAGATTCAGGAAAGCTGAACGATAGGATCATGAAATTCAACTTTTCTTATTGTAGCGACGGGCGGAACATAGGGGCTCGTTTTCTCCCCCACTTTCACCGGAGCTTTCACGCATGCGCTCTCCCCTTGTCTTTATCGACGGCGACCAGGGCACCACCGGGTTGCAGATCCACGAACGGCTGCGCGACCGCACCGACCTGACGCTATCCACGCTGCCGGCGGAGGCGCGCAAGGACCCGCATCGTCGCGCGGAGGCCATCAACGCCTGCGACATCGCCATCCTGTGCCTGCCCGATGCGGCCGCGCGCGAGTCCGTTGCCATGATCGAGAATCCCGCGGTGCGGGTCATCGATGCGAGCTCGGCCCATCGGACGCATCCGGAATGGACATACGGCTTTCCCGAGATGACGCGCGGTCAGGCCGAGCGCATCGCCACCGCGAAGCGCGTGACGAATCCCGGCTGTTACCCGACCGGGGCGATCGCGCTGTTGCGTCCGCTGATGGAAGCGGGGCTGATCCCCGACCATCATCCGATCAGCATCCACGCGGTATCGGGCTACTCGGGGAGCGGCCGCGCGGGCGTGGAGCAGTACGAGGGGCCCGATGCCGGCAACGCGCCGGCCTATCACGTGTATGGGCTTGGGCTTGCCCACAAGCACACGCCGGAGATCCAGCAACTGGCTGGCCTGTCGCATCGGCCGATCTTCCTGCCGTCGATTGGCGCATATCGCCAGGGCATCGTGCTGACCGTGCCGCTCGACCTGCGCCTGCTGGCGCCGGGCACGGATGGCGCCACGCTGCGCGCCTGCCTGGCGCGGCATTACGAAGGCGCGGCGCACGTCAGCGTGGCGCCGCTGCAGGAGGCGGGCGCCGCGACGCTCGATCCGCAGGCGCTGAACGGGACGAACGATCTGCGTCTCAGCGTGTTTGCCAACGACAAGCACGGCCAGGCGGTACTGGCCGCGGTGTTTGACAACCTTGGCAAGGGCGCCTCGGGCGCGGCGGTGCAGAACCTCGACCTGATGCTCGCGCGGCAGGCTTGAGGCGCGGGGGCGGAAGGCGGTCAGTCCGCCTTCCCGTGAAGGCGCGTCCTCAGCGTCTGCTCGTCTGGAAGCGGTCATCAATGAGAGGTAACCACGCTGACAACACCGTTATCGTTTTTGTAGCGTAAGCCACACATCTCCGGTTGTGAAGCACTTACATAAGATCACATTGTGATCTAACATCACCCCCGCTTTTACCGTTGTTTTAAAAAAAATACATTCAAATTTGCGGGGTAGTCAATGAAGTCCAATTTTTGTCGTGGAATGCGGCGTGCCAGCGTGCGCGCGCCGAAAGCGTCCTCCATTACGGTGGCGGTGGCGCTGTGGTTTCCGTTCGGTGCGTCGGCGGCCGAGTACCTTGTCAGCAGCGATGCCGAGCTGCGCGCGGCACTCGCGAGTGCCAATATCGACGGCGATGCAACGGCTACCATTCGGCTAGCCGCAAGCTTCACCATTACCAGTGCCGCGTCATCGACGTTTCCGTCGCCAACCAAGCCGATCATCTTCGATACGCAAGGCTTTGTGCTGACCCGAAATGGCTCGACCGCCGGGTTCACGGGGGCCGGCGGGCCCAGGACGTTCTATGGGACATACGTGGGAGTGACCGGCGCCGCCCCAGGCGTCGGCCTCACGCTGGCGAACGGCACGATCGTCAGTAGCGGCTCGGTAACGGGCGGTACCCAGACCACCAGCGGCGGCGCTGCCGGTGCCGGCATTACCCTGGCCGGTTCCATCACGCTCACCAACAACGGCGCCGTCAAAGGCGGAGGCGCCACTGCCGGTACCGCGGGCACGGGTATCACCGTCGCCAGCGGTGGGAGCGTCGTCAATGCCGCATCGGGCACGATCGTCGGCGGCGATGGCAATGGCGGCACCGCGGGCAACGGCGTCGCGTTCTCCAACGCGCTGGTCGCGGGCTCGCTCGCGAACGCGGGCACGATTCGTGGCGGCGACGACACGAGCGGCGGTTCGGGCGGCGGGAATGGTGTGCGTTTCGCGAATAGCGGCACCTTTACCGTCGGGAACACAGGACTCGTGGAGGGCGGCCGAGGCGCGGCGGCGATATTCGTGCCGTCCGCCTCGAACGTCGCGCTTGGCATCGTGAATGCCGGGACGATCCGCGCCGGCGAGGGTGCGGTCAATGCGATCCAGTTCAGTGGCACGGCCAGCGGCCGCGCCACGCTCGAACTGCAAGCCGGCTCCCACATCGTCGGCAACGTCGTGGCCAGCCAGATCGGCGTGAACGATGCGTTCCGCCTGGGCGGCGCGGCCAATGGCGTGTTCGACGTCTCGGCCATCGGCGATACCGCGCAGTACCGCTACTTCGACACGTTCGTGAAAACCGGCGCGAGCACATGGGCGCTGACCGGCACGGGCACCGTGACCGCGCCGTGGACCGTGGAGCAGGGCACGCTGCAGATCGGCAACGGCGGCACGAGCGGCAGCCTGGCCGGCAACGTTGCCGTGAACGCGGACGCCACGCTCGCGTTCAATCGCTCGGACCGCTACACCTACGCCGGCATCGTGTCGGGCGCGGGCGGCCTTGCGCAGAACGGCACGGGCACGACCGTGCTGACGGGCGCCAGCACGTACACGGGCCCGACTGCGGTCAACCTCGGCACGCTGGCCATCGACGGTTCGATCGCCAGCGCGGTGACGGTCGCCGCCGCCGGCACGCTGGCCGGCGCCGGCACGATCACCGGCAATGTCGCCAACGCGGGCATGGTGTCCGGCACGGGCACGATCGCGGGTACGCTCACGAACGAGGGCACCGTCGCGCCGGGCAACGGCTCGGGTGTCCTGACCGTTGCCGGCAACTATGTCGGCAACGGCGGGACGGTGCGCGTCAACACGGTGCTCGGCAACGACAGCTCGGCGACGGGCCGGCTGGTCGTGAAGGGCGATACGTCGGGCAGCAGCACCGTGCGCGTGACCAATGTCGGCGGGGCGGGCGCGCCGACCGTCGAAGGCATCAAGATCATCGACGTGCAGGGCGCGTCGAACGGCACGTTCGCGCTGGCGGGCGACTACACGTTCCAGGGCCAGCAGGCCGTGGTCGCGGGTCCGTATGCCTATCGGCTCGTGAAGCATGGCGTGTCCACCTCGACCGATGGCGGCTGGTACCTGCGCTCGTCGATCGTCGATACGCCCGCGGCCAGCTCGGAGATGGCGGCCGCCGCGGCCGCAGCCGCGCCGCTGCTCGCGCCGACCGTCCCCGTGTACGAGGCCTATGCAAGCGTCCTGCAACGCTTTAACGAACCCGGCACGCTGCAGCAGCGCGTGGGCAACCGCTCGTGGTCGCCGAATGCCGCGGTGCCCGCGGAGCAGGAGGCCGGCAAGCCGCTGATCGGCCGTGGCGTCTGGGCGCGCGCGGAAGGTTCGAACGTGCACGTCGATCCGTCCACGAGTACCACGAGCGCGAGCTACAACACGCGTATGTGGAAGTTCGAGGCCGGCGTCGATGCGCCGGTGTATTTGGGGGATGCCGCCGGGGCCGCCGGCACGCTGGTGGTGGGGCCGACGTTCCACTATGGCGTAGCCAACGCCAACGTGTCGTCGATGTTCGGGCAGGGCGCGATCGATGCCACCGGCTATGGCTTCGGCGCCAATGCCACGTGGTATGGCACCAATGGTTCGTATATCGATGCCCGCGCGACGGTGAGCTGGTACGACACCGACCTGCGGTCGTCGACGCTTGGCACCAGACTGGCCAACAACAATCGTGGCAACGGCGTGGCCGCCAGCCTCGAGGCCGGCCATCGGCTGCCGCTCGGCGGCAGCTGGTCCGTCACGCCGCAGGCGCAGCTGGCCTGGTCGCAGGTACGCTTCGACGCGTTCACGGATCAGTACGGCGCCACGGTGTCGCGCGACAACGGCAACAGCCTCGTGTCGCGCCTCGGCGTGTCGCTCGACCACGAGACCACATGGACGGGCGGCAATGGCAAGACCCGGCGTTCGCATGTGTACGGCATCACGAACCTGTACTACGACTTCCTGAACGGCACGTCCGCGCATGTCGCGAACCTGAGCGTGGTCAGCAAGGAGCAGGCATTGTGGGCGGGCCTGGGCATCGGCGCATCGATGAACTGGGACGACGACCGCTACACGGTCTACGGCGAACTCGTCGCGCGCACGAGCCTGCAGGACTTCGGCGACAGCAATGCGGTGAGCGCCAGGCTCGGGGTTCGCTACAGGTGGTAAGGCGGGGTTGACAGGGGATTGGTGCGCTTCTGGCAACGGTTTGTCGATCCGCGCGGCGCTACCGACAGGAGCCACCTCCCTTTTACGATTCGTTCAGCGCCGTTCAACCTTGGTGCCATCCTTACCCGGAGCATGCAAATTGAAGCCTGAACTCATCACCCCGTCGCACGATGCGAACCGTCGGAAGCTGATCAAGGGCAGCGCCGCCGCGATGATCGCGGCGGTCGTGCCTGCCGCCTCGATGGCAGCCGAACGCGGCAGCTTTGCGCCGCCCGCGGGCGTGGCCTTCGTCGGAGCTGGCGCCAAGCGCACCGCGAGCACCATCACGACCGCCGATGGCGTCGATCTCTACTACAAGGACTGGGGCCCGAAGAACGGTCCCGTCGTCACGCTGAGCCATGGCTGGCCGCTGTGTTCGGACAGCTGGGAGAGCCAGGCGTACTTCCTCGCCGCGAACGGTTTCCGCGTCATCGCGCATGACCGGCGCGGCCACGGCCGCTCCAGCCAGCCGTGGGACGGCAACGACATGGACCACTACGCCGACGATCTGGCGACGGTCATCAACACGCTCGACCTGAAGCACGTCACCGCGGTCGGCTTCTCGACCGGCGGCGGCGAAGTGGCGCGCTATATCGGCCGCCACGGCACCTCGCGCGTGGCGCGCATCGGCCTGATCTCCGCGGTGCCCCCGCTGATGGTCAAGACGCCCGCCAATCCCGGCGGCGTGCCGATCGAAGTCTTCGACAAGATCCGCGCGGGCATGATCGCCGATCGCTCCCAGCTGTTCCGCGACATTGCCAGCGGCCCGTTCTACGGGTTCAACCGCCCGGGTGCGAAGGTGTCGCAGGGCCTGATCGAATCGTGGTGGATGCAGGGCATGATGGGTGGATTGCAGAACACCTACGAATCGGTCCGTGCCTTCTCGGAAACCGACTTCACCGCGGACCTGAAGAAGTTCGACAGGCCGACGCTGATCGTCCACGGCGACGACGACCAGATGGTCCCGCTGGACGTCGGCGGCCGCGCCTCGAAGAAACTGGTGCCGAACGCGACCCTGAAGATCTACAAGGGCGCTCCGCACGGTTTGGCGGAAACGCACAAGGACCAGCTGAATCAGGATCTGCTGGCATTCCTGCGGAGTTGAGGGCCGCGGGGGATGCCCGCCGTGCACGCGTGCAAAATGTACAAACGGGCCCCGGGAAATCAACTACAACACAGTCAGGCTAGCCAGTCTTGAAAGCAGGGGGGCGACATGCACGCCATTCGTTGCGCTTCATTGGTCACGAGCTTGATTGTGGCGGTGGCTGGCCTTTGCGGCGAGCTCACCGTGGCGCGCGCCGCAGCGCAACAAGACAAGCCCCCGGCCGCGCAGCGGCCGCAATCGCCCGCACGCCAGCTCAGCCTGACCAACAAGCCATGGCAGGGCGATTTCGACGCGATGATGGAACGTCGCGTCATTCGCGTGCTGGTCCCCTATAGCCGAACCCTGTACTTCAATGACAAGGGCCGGGAGCGCGGTGTCACGGCGGACAATGTCCGCGACTTCGAGCGCTATATCAACAAGGCTTATGCCAGCCGGCTCGACAAGCGGCCGATCACCGTCTTCATCATTCCCGTCACGCGTGAGCGTCTGCTGCCGGACCTGAGCGCGGGGCTGGGCGACATTGCGGCAGGCAATCTGACCGTGACAGACGCACGCGCGAAGCAGGCCGACTTCGTCGTCGCGAAAGATAGCAAACCGGTTCAGGAACTCGTGATCACGGGGCCGAAATCTCCGGTGCTCAACGCACTCGACGACCTTGCGGGCAAGACCGTGCACGTGCGCCCGAGCAGCAGTTACCACGAAAGCCTGACGGCGTTGAACGATCGATTCCGGCAGGCCGGGAAACCGCCGGTTCGGCTGGTGGCGCTGCCGGAGGCGCTGGAAGACGAAGACGCCCTGGAAATGCTGAACGCGGGCACGTTGCAGATACTGGTCGTCGATGACTGGAAGGCACGCACGTGGGCGCAGATTCTGCCAAACATCAAGGTGCACGAGAATCTGGCGGTCAGGGAGTCGGGCTATATCGGCTGGGCATTCCGCAAGAACAGCCCGCAGCTCAATGCCGTGCTCACGGACTTCTACGTCAACTACATCAAGAAACAGGGGATTGCCGCGTACAGGCTCAAGCAGTACATGAAGGTCATCAAGCAGATCTCCAACAACACGAACGCAGCGGAGATCAAGCGCTTCGGAGACACCGTCGCGCTCTTCGAGAAGTACGGCAAGCAGTATGACTTCGATCCTCTGATGCTGGCGGCACAGGGGTTCCAGGAATCGCAGCTGAATCAGAACGCGCGCAGTCACGTCGGCGCCATCGGCATCATGCAGATCATGCCCGCCACCGGCAAAGAGCTGAACGTGGGCAGTATCACGATCACCGAGTCGAATATCCACGCCGGCGCCAAGTATCTCGATCGGCTCATGACGCGTTACTTCCCGGACGCCCACTTCTCGGGGACCAACCGATCGCTCTTTGCTTTCGCCAGCTACAACGCCGGACCCGCAAAGATCTCGAAGATGCGCGCCGAAGCGAAGGAGCGCGGGCTGGACCCGGACCGGTGGTTCAACAACGTGGAGATCGTCGTTGCCGAGAACATCGGTATCGAAACGACGACGTATGTGCGAAACATCTTCAAATACTATGCGGCCTACCGCCTCATAGCGGACGCCCAGGCCGCCCGGGCGGGCGCGATGGAAAGCGTCAAGTGAGGGGGCACGAGGAGAGGGACGCCACAACCCGGCAGCGTACGGCATGTGCACTGCGTCAATTGATCGGTGCAAACAACTATTGACCCGCCTATATCCGAGAAGGTCTAGTCTCAGAAACTCCCTGTCCATTCCGAGCGGAGACTCTCTGAGGAGTATTTGATGAAATTGGCGGACACACGGGTCGGTACGCGGTTGGTGGCAGGGTTCTTCTTTGTACTCGTACTGCTGGCGATCATCGTCGGCATTGCGTGGTGGCGCCTGCATGCAAGCTCCGGGGACGTCTCCACGATGATGAACGACGTGCTCGTGAAGGAGCGCCTGGCATCCGAATGGGCTGCCAGCACCAATGTGAATGGCGCTCGAACCATGATTCTCGTGGAAACCACGGATTCGGAGCGGCAGAAACAGATTCAGGCGCAGATCAAGGAAACCAGCAGCAGGATCAGCGAGATCCAGAAGCGGCTCGAGTCCCTCGCGCAAGAGACCGAGGAGCACGACTTCTTCGCCATGATCGCGGAGAAGCGTAGTGCGTATATCGCCGCGCGGGACCGCGTATTCAAGGAAAAGGCCGTCAACGAAGCGAGTGCCCGCAATCTGATGCGCACGAGCCTGGAGCCGGCATTGAGCGCATACGTGGCCGCCATCGGGAAAATGACCGCCCATCACTCGGCGCGCAGTGCAAGCATGAGTGAAGACATCCTTCGCCTGTCACGCGCATCGCAGCAGCAAGTGCTGATCCTCGGCGGCCTGGCGGTGCTCCTGGGGCTGGGCATGGCGTTTGTTATCTCGCGCAGCATCAGGAAGCAGTTGGGCGGCGAGCCGGCCTATGCGGTCGAGGTTGCGCACCGCATCGCGGCCGGCGACCTGACCAGCACCATCCGCGCTGCGGGCGGGTCGGCGGAAGACAGCCTGCTGAATGCGATGGAAATCATGCAGGGGAGCCTGGCGCGGATCGTGAGCGATGTGCGCAACGGCACCGACACCATCGCCACGGCATCGAGTCAGATCGCCGCGGGCAATCTCGAGCTTTCGTCGCGTACCGAGGAGCAGGCTGCTTCGCTGGAAGAGACGACGGCGTCGATCGAGGAGCTGACCAGCACGATTCGCCAGAACGCCGAGAACGCCAGGCAGGCTAACGCGTTGGCGGTAACGGTCTCCGACGTCGCGATGAAGGGCGGGGCCGTAGTGTCGCAGGTCGTGGAAACGATGGGATCGATCAATGCGTCCTCCAGGAAGATCGTGGACATCATCGGCGTCATCGAGGGTATCGCGTTCCAGACCAACATCCTGGCCCTGAACGCGGCGGTGGAAGCCGCGCGGGCCGGCGAGCAAGGGCGGGGATTTGCCGTCGTGGCGGGCGAGGTGCGAGGGCTTGCCCAGCGATCGGCAGCCGCGGCGAAGGAGATCAAGACCTTGATCGACGACTCCGTGGCGGAGGTCGATCACGGCAATCGGTTGGTCGGGGAGGCGGGGGTCACGATGGACGAGATTGTCTCGGGCGTCAGGCGCGTAACGGACCTCATGGGCGAGATCACGACAGCCACGCGAGAGCAGTTCGCGGGGATCGAGCAGGTGAACCACGCGATCGTGCAGATCGACGAGGTCACCCAGCAGAACGCCGCACTGGTGGAGCAGGCATCCGCGGCGACGCAGTCGATGCAGGAGCAGGCGCGCACGCTGGCCGAAGCGGTCAGGGTATTCAAGCTCGAAGCGGGCGCGACGCAGGGTGCCGATGCGGATGCCAATACAGGTCCCGATACTCGCGGCCGGGCGTCTTCTCCGGGATGGGCGCTACGTGTCGAAGCGGTATAGCAGGGCAGGGTTCGTTGCGAGGATGCTGTCCCGCACCGGCTGCGGGAACCAGCGCGAGAGCAGGTTCACGAGTGCGGCATCGTCGGGCTTGGCCGACTCCGTGGCATGCGGCCAGTCGGTACCCCATACGAGCCGCGACGAGAAGCGGTCGGCGAGGCTCGCGACGAAATCGTCAAGCCGATGCAGGTCGGGGCTGCCGTGCGGTACCGCCATGTAGGCGCCGGATAGCTTCAGCCACCCGTGGCCGCTGCCGAGCAGCTTGCTGACGGCCCGGACCATGAGTGGCGCTAGCGACGGTTCGGTGCAGGCGCGGGCGAAATGATCGACGACGATGTCGACACCAAGCCCCAGCAGGGGATCGACTTCCTGCAGGAAGTCATCCGGCAGCATGTGGACCTGCAGATGCCAGCCAAGACGGCGAAGCCGTGCGGCCAGGGGCTTCGCCATCGTGATGTCGGTCGCGCCCTTCTGAACGAGATTGAGGCGTGCGCCGACCACGCCGGCGGCGGCGAGCTGTTCCAGTTCGCGGTCGGGAGTGTCCGGCGTGACCACCGCCACGCCGCGCGCCGACGGACCGAAATACTGCAATGCCGCGAGCGTGGCCCGGTGGTCGGTACCATACGACGACGGCTGGACGATCACATTGCGGCGCGTGCCAAGACGCGTGCGAAGTCGTTCGTATTGCGCTGGCGTCGCGCCACCATGCGTCAGCACTGCGTTCCGCGCAAAAGGGAGCGCTGGGTCGAAGATATGCATGTGGCAGTCACAGGCGTTGTCGGGCATGACGAACGCCGGTGCGTCAGTACCTGCCGAGTGAGGAACGCTGTCCGTCATTGCGTGACGCCTCCTGGTTCGTTGGCGGCTTAGCGCCTGGCTGCCGCCGTGGTGTTCCAGAACCGGTAGGTGCGTTCCAGTTCGGATCTGGCGTCGGGAATCGACGAAGACTCCACCAGATCCAGCGACATGTCGCTGACCTGCTTTCGTACGTCCGGGTCGGCAAGCGTCTTGCGCAAGGCGACGTTGAACTTGTCCGCGATCGCCGCGGGCAGGTTCTTCGGCGCGAAGAACGCGTTGAAGCTGTTGAGGTTCAGGCCCGGCACGCCGGCTTCGGCAAAGGTCGGGACCTCGGGTAGCAGTTGAGAACGGTTGTCGCCCGTGACCGCGAGCAGGCGCACCTTCTTCGCGCGCGCCATGGTGACCGCTTCCGGAGAGCCGGTCACGCCAGAGGCGAGTTGGCCTCCGATGAGTTGCGGCATCATCAGCGCGGACCCGTTGAAAGGAATGGCTTCGATCGCAACGCCTGCCTTTTTGCCGACGCTGCTGCCGATGAGATCCGGCATTCCGCCCATCAGCGGCACACCGTAGTTGCGCTTGCCTGGGTCGTCCTTCGCGAGCGCCATGAACTGCTGAAGCGTCGTGGCGGGGCTGGTGGCCGGCACGGAGAGCACCCACTGGAAGCGGGCGACGGTACCGAGGGCCGTGAAGTCCCGCAGGGCGTCATACCCGGCCGTCGGTGTGATCAACGGGACGATCACGACGGAGTGGTCGAGGGCAAGCAGGTACACGGAGCCGTCGGCCGGTGCGTTCTTGACGTAAGCGGTGCCAATCTGGCCGCTCGCGCCCGGGCGGTTTTCCACGACCACCGTGTGGCCCAGCTCCCTGGCGAGGCCGGGCGCGAGCAGGCGAGCGAGCGCGTCAGTGGCGCCGCCCGCCGCGAATGGTACGACGATGCGGACAGGGCCGTTGTATTCCGCGGCGTACGCGGCAGTCGATACGGTCGTGCTCAGGGCAAGCGCTACCAGCATGCGCATCAGGATGTGCATGAATGTCTCCGTGATGGTTGGGAAAGGCGCCTCTGTGAGCGCTCGATGGATGCAAGAGGGCGCGCCCGCCGCGGGGCGCGTGGCAACGTCAACGGAGGCCGAAGCGCTCCAGGGTTTCACCGAGCTTGAGCAGTTCGACCATCGTCTTGCCTTCCTTCAGTGCAACGCGCATGGCTTCTTCTTTTTCCTCGCGCGCGATGCTCTTGTCGATGACGCTCTCGACCTCATCGGGAGAGACCACCACCAAACCGTCACGGTCGCCCACGATGATGTCGCCGGCATGGATCTGGGTGCCGCCGAAGTGCAACGGTACGTTGACCTTGCCAGGCTGGTTCTTGCCGGTGCCCTTGATGGACAGCCCACGGCAGAACACGGGGAAACCCATCTCGATGATGGCGTTGCCATCGCGGACCGAGCCGTTCACGACAAGGCCCGCAAGGCCAAGTTCGAGCGCGGCGAGGGTCAGAATGTCGCCCCAGGGACCTGCTTCGAGAAAGCCCTTGGCGTCGACGACGAGCACGTCACCGGGCTTCGTCTTGGTCAGGGCGTAGTGAATCATCAGGTTATCGCCGGGGCGGATATCCACGGTGACCGCCGGGCCGGCCATGCGGCGTGTCGGGTCCAGGGGCTTGAGCCCCGAATCGAGCGCGCCTTTCTGGCCCTGCGCTTCGTGGATGGTGGCGGTGCCCAATGCCTTAAGGCGGTCGATCTGTTGCGCGCTGGTGGACATGTCGTCTCCGTTCAAAGTGAATGCTGCGTGCTGGCGATGTGCGCATAGTACAAAATAAAAACAATTTGGTTCAAGGATAAGTTGCCTCGGTGCGGGTAAACGTGGAAGAAGGCGCGGGTGAATGCGGTGGTAGCATCGGCTCGACGCGGTTTGTGTACATAAAAAGTACAGCATCGCCGTGCGCGCCACTTGCCGCGCAGCGCAGCGCGCCGCATTTGGTAGCATTGCGGCGCGGGCCGCTCGATGCGGTCCTGTGGGGAGTGACCCCGAGACTCGCGTCAGGAAAATCAGAAACGTGATGAAAAAAGGCAGCGAACGGACCTACGAAGTGCTGAAGAAGCGAATCGTGGCGGGGCACTACACGGCGGGCACGCAGCTCAAGGAGGAGCACATCGCCGAGGACATCGGCGTAAGCCGCACGCCAGTGCGCGCCGCCCTCAAGCGACTGATCGACGACGGCCTTGCCGTGCAGGAGGCCGGGCGCGGTGTGTTCGTCGCCGGGTTCACGCGCTGGGATATCGAGGACATGTTCCGTCTGCGCATTCGCCTCGAACCCTTTGCCGCACGGCTGGCGGCGGAGCGGGCCGATGCGTCCGCCGTCGCGCGCCTGAAGCAATGCAATCAGGAGATGGCCGGCGCGATCGAAGGGGCGCGCGATTCCGAGCGCGGGATCGAGGCGGTGCAGGCAGCGAACAGTCGATTCCACCGTTTGATTCTCGATGCCGCGGGGTCCCAGCGGCTGAAGACGATCCTCGAGACCATGATCGATATGCCGATCATCACACGCTCGTTCTTCCTCTACGAATACGACGACCTGCTACGCAGTCTGCAGCACCACCGCGATATCGCCATGGCGGTCGAGCTGCATGATGGCGACCTGGCCGAGCAGCTCATGTCCGTTCATCTGCTGGTGTCGAACCAGCGGTTCATGAGCCGGCGGCTGGACAGCTTCGAATCGCGTACGGATGGCATACAAAAATAGAACAATTTGGGGTCTGCCACGCACGCCGCCCCGTGTGACGAGCGCCAAATCTTCCACGTTTACCCTGCAAATCTAGAATTGTCGTTGTTCTGACTGTATTTTTTTTGTACTCTTTGGCTTCATTAGCAAGGAGGCAGTCTTGAACATTGCAATCATCGGCCTGGGCGAAGTCGGCCGCTGCTACGTCAGCGCGCTCGCCACGATTCCGGGCACCACCTTCCAGTTCTGCGACACCCATTTGTCGCAGGCAGGCCGTGAGCTCGCCACGCGCTTCGACCTCGTTGTTCACGATCAGATTGGTCCCTGGCTTGCCGATGCGGACTGGGTGCTGTCGTGCGTGTTCGGCGCCGTGGCGCTCGATGTGGCAGGGGAGTGCTTCGGGCAGATGAAGCTCGGGGCGCGTTATGCCGATCTGACGACGGCCAGCCCCGCGGACAAGCGCGTGGCGGCCGTGCGCGCGAAGGCCCAGGGCATCGGTTATGCGGACGTCGCAGTCATGGGCGCGATCTCGCTGGCGTTGTCGAAGACGCCGCTGCTGTGCGCAGGCGATGCCGCGGACGACTTTGCGTCACTGATTCAGCGTTCGGGCGGCAATGCGCGCGTCGTCGAGGGCGGTGCTGCAGGCGATGCCATCTCGTTGAAGGTCCTGCGCAGCGTGTTCACCAAGGGGATGGAGGCGCTTGCGGTGGAACTGCTGATGGCGGCGGAGAAGCAGGGCGTGCGCGCAAAGCTGTATGGCGTGCTGAAGGACATCGACGACAGTCCGCTCGAAGATTTCATCAACATGCTCGTGCGCACACACACGATTCATGCGCGACGCCGTACGCACGAAGTGGTGGAAGCACAGAAGGAATTGCGCGGGGCGGGACTGACATCCCTCGTGCTGCCCGGCGTGGAGGCTCGCTTCGCCAGCACCGCCGCGTCGATCGAAGCCAGCCCGGTGGGAGAGAACCCGTCGCTTGAAGACGCGCTTCAATGGCTCCTCCGGCACGCTGCATAACGACAAAAAAGCATCACCACGATAAAGAATCTCGGAGACGGAACATGCGTACCCTCTATCTCGCCGCAACGGCAGCGATCCTTGCCACGACGTTCGCGGTGCCTCCCGCCCATGCCGCAGACAAGTACCCGAACAAGCCCGTGCGGATGCTGGTGGGCTTTCCGCCCGGCGGTTCAGCGGATATCAACGCCCGCATCGTCGCACAGGGACTGGCCTCTCAGCTTTCCGGATCGATCGTCCCCGACAACAAGCCCGGCGCCGGAGGCAATATCGCGGCCACGGAGGCCAAGCGCGCGGCGCCCGATGGTTACACGATCTTCTACAGTACCTCGGCCATCGTGCTCGCGCCGTCGCTGTACCAGAACGTCCAGTTCGACGCATTCACGGATTTCGTGCCGATCAGCCTGACCGCCAACATCCCGCTGGTCCTCGTTACGACGCCGAACCTGCCCGTGAACAACGTCAAGGAGCTCGTCGCCAACGCGAAAGCCAATCCCGGAAAATTGAACTACGCATCGTCCGGTGCGGGAGCCTTGCTCCATCTCGGCGGTGCGCTCTTCGCCAAGGAGATGGGCATCCAGGCAACGCACGTCGCCTACAAGGGCAGCGCGCCCGCCATTACGGACCTGATTGCAGGCGCGACGCAGTTCATGTTCCTGCCGCTCAACGAGGCCACGCCGCATATCAAGGCCGGCAAGCTGAAGGCGCTGGCGATCACGAGCAACAAGCGCACGCCTATCCTTCCGGACGTGCCCACCATCAAGGAAGCGACTGGCCTGGACGCTCTGGTGATGGGCGCATGGCAGGGCATTCTCGTACCGAAGGGCACGCCCGATGCCATCGTCGCGCAGCTCCGCGATGCCACCGCTCATGCGTTGCAGGACAAGTCGGTGCGTGCCAAGCTGCAGGACCAAGGCTCCGAAATCCTGGGCGGGACGCCGCAGCAATACACTGACTACATGAAGAGCGAATCGATCCGATGGGCTCGGGTGATCAAAGAATCCGGCGCGAAGATCGAATAACGTGGCAGCGCGCACTGCGTGGTGCCTAAGCCGGTGGCGGGATAAAGGGCATCCGCAGGGCAGGGGGGAGAGATCGTCTTCCGCACATCCCGATGGAGTTCGTGCGAAGTTGCAATACCGGGCGTGGCCGCGCGCAATAGTCTTGTGCTCGCGCCACGCACGCCGTGCGGCGCGCTCAACCCTCTCGGAGATCGCCTGCCATGAAGCTCTACTACCATCACCTGTCCGGCCATTCGCACCGCGTGCGCCTTCTCCTGTCGCTGCTGGGTGCGGCGTACGAGCCCATCGAAGTCGACCTCGCGGCCGGCGCGCACAAGTCCCCCGAATACCTGAGGCTGAACCGCTTCGGGCAGGTGCCGGTTCTCGTCGATGGCAGCGACGTCATCGCGGATTCGAATGCGATTCTCGTCTATCTTGCCAAGAAGCTCGGCAAGACGGACTGGCTGCCGGAGGCGCCGTTGCAGGCTGCCGCCGTGCATCGCTGGCTGTCCATTGCGGCAGGCGAAATCGCCTACGGTCCCGCCGCCGCGCGGCTGATCACCGTATTCGGTGCGCGCTATAACGCCGACGAAGTCATCGCGCGCTCGCACGCGATTCTCAAGCTGATCGAGGCGGAACTGGAAGGCAACACCTTTCTCGCGCTCGGCCATCCGACGATTGCCGACGTGGCGCTATATGGCTACATCGCGCGCGCGCCGGAAGGCAACGTCGATCTGTCTGCCTATCGAAACGTGAATGGCTGGCTGCAGCGGATCGAATCGCTGCCGGGATTCATCGCGTTCGACCGGACGCCCGTGGGGCTCACCGCCAACCAGTGAAGACAGAAGCCGACGGAGGCCTACGATGGCAATGGACAACGGTAGCGAGCCGGCTTCGCCCTGGCATGCGGGTGAGCTTTCGATGCAGCGCCAGCTCGGCGTCGCAGAACGGATGCGCGATGTCGGACGCCGCGTGATTCGCGACTATATGCCGGACCAGCACCGCGAGTTCTTCGCGGGACTGCCGTTTCTGGTGGTGGGCGCCGTGGATGCCGACGGTCTTCCCTGGGCCACCGTGATCGCCGGTCAGGCAGGTTTCATTCAGTCGCCGACGAGCACGTCGCTGCGCGTCGATGTCGTCACCGATCCGCGCGATCCCGCCAGCGTGGGGCTGGCTGACGGTGCCAGCATCGGCTTGCTCGGCGTGGAGTTCCATACGCGCCGCCGCAACCGCATGAACGGCGCGGTGGCCAACCGGACCGACACGGGATTCGACGTGACGGTGGCCCAGAGCTTTGGCAACTGCCCCCAGTACATCCAGCTGCGAGCGCCGGCGTTTGCGCGGGATCCGTCGACGCCATCGCCGGCGCCAGCGGAGCGGATGGCCGCGCTTGGCCCGCGCGAACGCTCGCTGATCGGCGCGGCGGATATGATGTTCGTCGCGTCGTACGCAGATGGCGAGCATGGCGGCCCGCGACAGGTGGATGTATCGAGCCGGGGCGGCAGGGCCGGCTTCGTGCGCGTGGACGAGAACGGCAGGCTCACCGTGCCGGATTTCGCGGGCAACCTGTTCTTCGCCACGCTCGGGAACTTCCTCGTCAACCCGCGCGCGGGCGTCACCTTTGTCGATTTCGAGACGGGCGACATGCTCCAGTTGAGCGGCACCGCTTCGGTCTCGCTCGACGACCCCGAGATCGGCGCCTTCCAGGGTGCCGAGCGGCTATGGCATTTCACGCCGCAGCACATCGTGTACCGGCCCGATGCCCTGCCGGTGCGCTGGACGTTCCTGGAGAACGGTTGGTCGCCGAACTCTTTGATGACCGGGAGCTGGGACCAGGCCGCCGAGCGCCTGAAAGCCGCGGCGTTGGCCAACGCATGGCGGCCGTTTCGCGTCGTGGACATCGTGGACGAATCCTCCACGATCCGCTCGTTCCACCTCGAGCCAGACGATGCCGCCGGCATGATCCCGCACGCGGCGGGACAGCATCTGCCTATCCGCGTCACGCCGCCCGCCTGCGGCAAGCCCGTCATCCGCACCTACACGATCTCCGTGGCGCCGTCGGACGGCCGGTACCGGATCAGCGTAAAGCGGGAGGGCGTCGTCTCGACCTATCTCCACGACGCGCTGCGCGTGGGCAGCGTGATCGAGGCACGCGCGCCTGCGGGACAATTCGTCGTCGATGCGGCCGAGCGCCGGCCGGCCGTATTTCTCGCCGCTGGCGTCGGCGTCACGCCGCTGCTCGCCATGCTGCGGCACGTGGTGTACGAAGGACTGCGCAAGCGCAGGGTCCGCGAGGCGTGGATGTTCCACGCCGCGCGGTCGCTCGGCGAGCGCGCGTTCACCGAGGAACTGCGTGGCCTTGTCGATGCGTCCGGAGGCAAGGTGCGATGCGTGCGTGTGCTGTCGGAGGTGGAAGACGCCGTGGAAGGCAAGGACTACGACATCGCCGGGCGCATCGATGTTGCGGTGCTGCGCCGTACGCTGCCGTTCGACGACTACGACTTCTATTTGTGCGGCCCCCCTGGTTTCATGCAGGCCACCTACGATGGATTGCGCGATCTCAATGTGGCCGACGCACGGATCCATGCCGAAGCATTTGGGCCGTCCGGCCTGACCCGGCGACCGGACGCCAGCGCTGGCCCGATTGCCGCGGGACCGGTCAGAAGCGCCGCGCAAACGTCCACGCCGGTCGCGTTCGTCCGCTCCGGCAAGGAGGCACGCTGGAGCCCCGGCGGCGGCTCCCTGCTGGATCTCGCGGAGTCGCGCGGGCTCAGTCCCGAATTCAGTTGCCGTGGGGGCACCTGCGGCACCTGCCGTACGAAAATCGTCGAAGGCGCCGTGGCCTATGCGGTCGCCCCTGGCTATCGCACGGAGGAGGACGAAGCGCTCATCTGCTGCGCCGTGCCCGCCGACCCGTCTTCCGGCGGCGGCGCACGCCTGCTGCTCGATCTCTGAACGATAGCGGCAGTCTGCGCTGAGGTAAGCTAATGCCCACGCCATCACAGCGGGAACTGAGGAACATGGGCATTCGCGAGATCGAGATCTTCCGTGCGGTCATGACGTCGGGCAGCATGAGCAAGGCGGCAGTGTTGCTGGGCGTTTCCCAGCCTGCCGTGAGCCAGGCAATCCGCAAGCTCGAGACCGCTGCCGCCGTCAGCCTGTTCGCGCGGACGCGCGGGCGGCTCGAACCCACCTTCGCCGCCAGCGCGCTCATGAGCGACGTGGATCGGTTCTTCGCCGGATATGAATACATCGAACATCGCATACGCAGCCTGCGCTCGTACGGGCTCGGACGCCTGACCGTCGCCATCAATCCGGCGTTCGGGCTCGGCTTCATCTCGCGCGCGATCGCCGCCTTCGAAGCCGAAAAGCGCGGGGTGCAGATATCGCTCCAGGTGATGAACACGCATGAGGTCCACGAGACGGTGTCGGCCGGCAAGGTCGAGTTCGGCCTGATGGCGGCCGGCCTGTCCATGGCGGGGCTCGAACACTCACCATTCGCGCACTTGCGCGCGGTAGTCGTGATGCGCGACGGCCATCCGCTCGCGCGCCGGCGCACGGTGACACCCCGAGACCTGGAACGGCAACCGTTCATCGCGCTCAATTCGGCGGACCCGACGCGCATCTCGCTGGAGAACCAGTTCGGCGAGAGCGGCGTCTTTCTCAAGCCGTTGGTCGAGACACCCAATTCGCACACGGTTTGCGAACTCGCACTGGCCGGTGTGGGCGTCGGCGTATCCCATCCGCTCGTTGCCGCCGACTACATGCAGAGAGGACTGACCATCCGGCCGCTCTCCGTCGACGTGGTGCTGAATAGCGTCATCGCCTTTCGCGCGGGAGCGCCGCTGTCCGAGCACGCCAAGGGCGTCATTCGCCAGATGCGCGTGCAACTCGCGCAGGAGTCTTCCGCGCTTGCCGCGAAGATGGCCGCCTGAGGTTGCCTGAGGTTGCCACGTCCTATAAGCGCAGCTTATCGACCACCCCGTCGGGCGATATTGCGTTGCGGCGAAGCGCTTACGAAAATGGTTGGGCGCATCACCTATAAGCCCTGCCTATGGACGCCGATATCCCACCTTTGCCCATTACCGACGCCGAAGCCGAGTGGCGGGGGAATACGCGTGTGTTGCCCGGGTCGGGCGTATTTTCCTGCGCATGGGGCCGGTGGAGCGACCGTCGCCGCGAACCGCGCATGCTTACATCGCCGGTATTGGAGCGCTACTACACCATCGAGGTCTTGTTATCCGACACGATGGTGGACTGCTATATGGGAGGGAGCGGCGCCTTCACGCGCGGCGGGCATTTCGGCGCCGCGCAGGTGACGCCGCCCGGCGAGCGGTTACGGTGCCGCGTCGAGCGACCGATGGAGTCGGTGATTCTGTATGTCCCCACCGCCACGATGCGTGACACGCTGCATCGCTGCGGGCAGGACGTACCGGATGGGTTCGCGCTCGAGGACCCTTGTTTTCGCGCGGATCCGATCCTGGGGCGCTTCGTCGGCGCGCTGGCCGAAGCGGCGAGCCTGCAGGATCCCTCGACCGCGCTGTTCATCGACCATGCATGCCGGACCGTCGTGGCGTATCTTGTCCGCGCGCAACTGCAATCGACGCGCACGCCAGACAGGTCCCTGGGGTTGCAGGCATGGCGCCTGCGCAAGGCCCTCGACTTTATCAGCGCCAACGCCACCGAGGCGATTTCGCTGCAGGCCATGGCGGACCACGTGGGGCTCAGCCGGATGCACTTTGCCGCGCAATTCCTGTTGGCGACGGGCATGACGCCCCATACCTACCTGACGGAAGCCCGGCTCGAAATTGCAAAGCGGCTGCTATCGGAAGGCCAGCTCGCGCTGGCGGCCATCGCGGTCGATACCGGCTTCCACTCGCAAGCGCATTTCACCAACGTGTTCCGCAAGGCCACGGGCACGACGCCGGGCCGATGGCGGGCGCGAGCCATGGATGCGGCCTTCGGCAGGACTTGCTGACGCGCGCCGTGCCGGGCGATCGCGCGTATAAAGAATCGTAATGTCGCCATGACATCCCCATAATTTACTAATCGCTGCGCGAACCCTAGAGTCGTGTCATACCAACGACATGCATGGGAAGGCGCCAATGGGGTACACAGCGATAGAGAAGATCATGGGCCGCGTAAGCCGCGATCCCATGCACCGCGACGGCGTCGAGGCCGACGCCTTGTTGTTTCCGGATCCTGACATGGTCATGATCCATGACGGACTGCTGCGTGAAGCGAAGCAGACGCTGGACGCCATCGGTATCGACCGGATTCATGCCCCCGAGAAGACCATGGTTGTCAGCGACCATGACGTCCTCTACGGCAGCGCGCGGGCTGCCGAGCGCGGGGCGTACAACCGCAAGGCGGTCAAGCGCTGGAAGATTCAGAACTTCTACGATGCCGGCCGAGGCGGGCACGGCCATATCTTCCCGATGGAAGAGGGGCTCGTTCTGCCAGGCATGTTCTACTTCGACAACGACACCCACGCGACGAATGCCGGCGCGGTCGGCGCGGTGGGCCTGCGTGTCGGTAACGAGATCGCGCGGGTACTTGCCACGGGGACGACCTGGATCACGGTGCCGCGCAGTGTCCGCCTGGAGCTGCGGGGGCGCCTGTCGCCGGGCGTGTACGCACGCGATGTCGGCTTCTATCTCGCTCGCGAGATCAAGGCCGGGCGGATTCCGTTCGATCTCGACTACCGTGTGCTCGAGCTGGCCGGCGATCTCGATCAGTTTGGCCTCGGTGCGCGCGTCGCGCTCTGCAGCACACCGACCGAGATGCGCGCCGCGGGCGTCTTCGTGCCGCCCTCCGACGAGGTCCTGCGCTACTGCGGGACGCACGCAAAGCGGCCATTCGAGCCGGTCTTTCCCGACGCGGACGCCCGGTACGAGGCGCAGGCGGCCATCGACCTCTCGAAGGTGGGTCCGCAGGTCGTGCCGCCCGGAGACGTGACGAACGCCGCCGATGTCGCGGCCTCGGTGGGCACGCCCGTGGACCACGCCTTTATCGGCTCGTGTGGATCCGGTATGTACGACGACATGATCATCGCCGCCAGCATACTCAAGGGCCGCAAGCTGGCCGACGGCGTGCGCCTGTTCGTCGTGCCGGGTTCGGAACGTTCGACCACGCGCCTCGTCGCGGACGGGCTCATGCAGGTGTTCCTCGATGCTGGCGCGATCGTGTTGCCCGCGGGATGCGGTCCCTGCAACGACGCCGTGGTAGGTCCGCTCGCCTCGGGAGAGGTCTCGATTTCCACCGCGACCAACAGCAACAAAGGCCGCTTCGGGCCGCGAGATGCCAGCCTCTATCTCGGCAGTCCGGCAACGGTCGCGGCGTCGGCACTGGCCGGACGAATCTCGGACCCACGCACCGCCACCGCGGATGCCGCCTTGCTCGAGCGACTGGAGACCAGCTATGTCTAAGTTCGAATGGGTATTGCGTGGCCGTTGCCACAAGTTTGGCGACGATGTGCCGCACGCTGGCGGCATCGTCCCCGCGCACTTCGTTACCGCGCGCGAAACCGATCCCGAAGTCCTGAAACCGCACCTGTTCGAAGAGATCCGCAGCGGATTCTCCGCGCGATGCCGTCCCGGCGATATCGTGGTGGCGGGCAAACGCTTCGGCATGGGGCCGAAAGTGCCCGGCTACATCGCGATGCGTGCACTGGGGCTCGGACTGGTATGCGAATCCATGCCCGTGCAAGCCTATCGCGCGGCACTGGGAGAAGGTCTTCCGGTGCTCGCACCCAATCCGGGCATCCTCGATCTCTGTGAGGATGGGGACCTGCTGGAAGTCGATTTCGCCACGGGCCTGTTCGTCAATCAGACGCGCGGTACGAGCTTCGGCCTCGCACCGATGCCGGCAATCCTGCGCGATCTCGTCGCGCGGGGCGGCACCGCGGGTTGGCTCTCCCACTGGTGGCAACACGAGGGCGATCCGGCTTCTGCCTGACGCGCCGCACGTATCGCGTCCCCATCTATCTTTCACGTCTTCCGGGAGTCCCCGTGTCGCTTACTGCAAGACCTCGCCATTGGCTGATGGCCGCCGCCGCGGCCCTCGTCGCCACCTGTGCCTCCGCGCAGGATCCCGCGCCGGCTTACCCCGCGCCGGGCCAGACCATTCGCGTCATCGTCCCGGCCTCGGCCGGCGGTACCACCGATATCCTCGCGCGTGTCCTGGCGCGGCACCTCCAGGAAGCATGGAAGGTGCCGGTGATCGTCGAGAACAAGGCCGGTGCGGGCGGTATCGTCGGGGCCTCCGCATTGCTGGCCGCGAAGCCCGACGGCCAGACCGTCATGATGGTGCCCAGCGCCTTCGGCGTGCATGCCGCGCTGGACCGGGCGCTGGCGTACGACCCCCTGCGAGACATCGCCGGCGTCGGGCTGATCGGCCGCTCTCCGGCTTTCCTCGTGGTATCGCCCCAACAGAAGCTGGCCAATGTCGCGCAGTTGATCGCGCGTGCGAAGGCAGCGCCCCAGGGCGTGAACTACGGCTCCGCGGGCGTGGGCAGCACGGCGCATCTGCATGGCGCGATGCTCGCCCGCGTCGGCGGATTCTCGGCGACGCACGTGCCGTACCGCGGTACCCCCGAGGCCATCAACGACGTGATTGGCGGCAGGCTCCTCTATGCCTTCGCGCCGGCACCGAATGTCATCAGCCTCGCCAAGGCCGGCCAGATCGCGATTCTCGGCAGCAGTTCGCCGGAAGGCGCGAGGTTTATCCCGGGTACGCCGACGCTGCCGCAGGCGAGCACGCCGGGCTACGACGGCGCCGACTGGTTTGGGACCGTGGTGTCGTCAAAGGTCCCGAAGGCGGTCCGCGAGAAGTTCGGCAAGGAACTGGCGCGCATCCTCGAGCTTCCCGACGTGCGGGAGGTATTCGCGGGCGTGGGTGCCGAAGCCGTGTCGAGCACGCCCGATCAGATGGACGCCATGCTCAAGCGCTACGTCGGCAACGTCCGCAAGCTGGCCGGCGAGATGCACATCACGCTGGAGTGATGCGGTCCCACCGGGCATTGACATTCATTCGAACCCATATCTTCAAGGAGGAAGGCCTATGAACACGATGGCAAATCAACCCGCCGCAACGGCTTCGCATCGAAAGCCGGATGTGCAGTGGACAGGTGGGGAGGAGCATTGGACCACCCGCGACGGCGGCGTCGATCTCTTCATGTGGCGCAAGCCGCCGACGGGCAACCAGAAGGCGGCGGGCACGATCCTGTTCGTGCATGGATCGTCCATGGCCGGACAGCCCACTTTCGACCTGCATGTGCCGGGGCGACCCGACTCGTCGGTCATGGACTGGTTTGCGGCGCAGGGTTTTGACACGTGGTGCGTCGATAGCGAAGGCTATGGCCGATCCAGCAAGCATCGCGACATCAACTTCGACATCGCGAATGGCGCGGCCGACCTGGCCGCGGCCACGACGTTCATCACCGCGCATACGGGGGCGGAGCGATTCCTGGTCTATGGCATTTCGTCCGGTGCGCTGAAGGCGGCGCTGTTCGCGCAGCAGCATCCCGAGCGCGTCGAGCGGCTCGCACTGGATGCGTTCGTGTGGACCGGAGAGGGCAGTCCCACGCTCGAGGCGCGGCGCAAGCGGCTCGACGAGTGGCTGAGCAAGAATCGGCGCCCCATCGACAATGCGTTCGTGCACAGCATTTTCAATCGCGATCACCCAGGCACCGCGGACGATGCGACCGTCAACGCGTTTGCCGATGCCATCCTGACGCTGGACGACTCGGTGCCCACGGGCACCTACGTGGACATGTGTTCGAAGCTGCCGATCGTGGATCCCGCAAAGATGCCGATGCCGACCATCGTGATGCGCGGCGAATACGATGGCATCGCGAGCGAGGAGGATCTCCTCGAATTCTTCCAGCTCCTGCCCAATCGCGACAAACAGTTCGCGGTCATGGCGGGCATTGCCCACGCCAGCTTCCAGCAGAAGAACTACAAGATGGTCTATCACATCCTCCGTTCGTTCTTCACGCAACCGGCGCCGGTCTATCGAACGACTCACTCAACCTCTGGGAAGTAATATGCGTATCGGTGTAATCCTCAAAGATGGCGCCCGTCGTGTCGGCGTCGTGTCCGGCGATGGGAAGTCCATTCGCCCGTTCATGCTCGCCGCCGATCAGGCCCAGCGTGGCGCACTGGCCGTGATCGAGTATTCGATTGCGAACGGTGGCGAACTCCCTCCGCTCGAACCACACAGTTTCGATCTGCGTGAGGCGAAGCTGGAAGCGCCGTTGCCGGTTCCGCGCCGCAACCTCTGGTGCGTGGGACGCAACTATCGCGCCCATGCCAGGGAGCTGGAGACGACGGTGTTCAAGGACAACGCGCCGGACCCGGCGGCGTGGCCCATCTTCTTCACCAAGGCGCCGGAGACGGTCATCGGGCCGAACGATACGGTGAAGTTGCCCGGCCCATTGTCGGCGCAGATCGACTATGAGGCCGAACTGACGATCGTGATCGGCAAGGGCGGCAAGAACATCTCGCGTGAAGAGGCCATGGGCCACGTCTATGGCTACACGATCGTCAACGACGTGACGGCGCGCGACGTGCAGATGCGCCATCAGCAGTGGGACCTCGGCAAGTCGTTCGACACGTTCTGTCCGATGGGCCCGTGGATCGTGACCGCCGACGAGCTCGATGGCACCAACACGCGCGTGCGCTGCTGGGTCACCACGGCGTCGGGCGAGCGCGAACTGCGTCAGGACGCCGTGACCACGGATCTGATCTTCGACATCCCCACGCTGATCGAGACCTGCTCGCGAGGCATCACGCTGTATCCCGGCGACGTCATTGCCACGGGCTCTCCGGCCGGGGTGGGCATGGGGATGACGCCGCCGCGCTACCTCCAGGAAGGGGACAGTGTGCGAATCGAGGTAGATGGCCTGGGCGTGATCGAAAACCGGTTCGCCTAGACCGAACGGCGCGAGATGGGCGTCCTGGCGGCGGACATCTCGCGTGTGGCGGCCTTGCCGAACAGGTCCACGAAGGCCCTTGCCGGTTCGGTTAGCGGCGAACCGCGGCGTTTGAGCACCTGAAGGGAGCGCGTGATCTGCGGACCGATCAATGTCCGCACGACCGCGTTCATCGACAGCGCGAGTCCCTGGACGGTGGAGGAGACGATGGCGACCCCAAGTCCTTCACCGGCCAGGACGACGGAAGTCATGTGATTGCCTGTCTCGAAGGCAGGCTGCAACGGCTCCTGCATGCTCGCGAACGCATCCTCCGCGAGCATCCGGGCGACACTACCCGGCGTATTGACGATGATGGGCAGACCGACGAGATCGGACCAGCGAACGCGCGGAAGCTGCGACAACGGATGATCGGGGGTGTGGGCGACGCAGAGCTGGTCACGGCCGAGCGGGAGGCTTTCCAGTTCCCCGTTGTCGGCGGGTTGGAACGTCATCGCAAAGTCGGCGCCTCGCGTGTAGACGTGGTGAACCAGTTCGTCGCCGACGCACTCGCGAAAGCTGACGTTCACCGTGGGGTGAGACGCCTGGAACTGTGACAGCACTCCCGGAAGCACCGTCGACGCAAGGAGGGGTGGCAGCGCGACGGTGATCCGACGGACCGCTTGCTCGGCAAGCTGCTGGCTGTTGTTCAGGATCGTCTGGGCGTCCTGCAGCATTCGCTCCGCGATGGGAAGGAGGCCTCTTCCGGAGGCTGTGAGCGTGACGCCGCGCGCGTTCCGTTCGAACAGCTGGACCGAAAGCCGGGTCTCGAGCTTGCGTATCAGAATGCTGAGGCCGGCCTGGCTCAGATGCATTTGATCGGCCGCGCGCGAGAAGCCGCCGAGCCGTGCCACGCGCGCGAACGCATCCAGCTGGTGAAGGTTGAGGTGCATGGGTCGGGCCTCAGCGCGCAAAGGTAGCCGCATAGCGGCGAAATTCGCCGGACAACGTCATGGAATGGTTCACGAGCCCTCGTATGTAGGGCAGACGTGCCTGCTCGTACTGCTTCAGCAGCACGTCCATGGGCATCGAGGGCGCGACCCCTGCCAGCAATCCGGCAAGGTATGCCGCATCTTCGACGCCCGTGGCGTAACCGCTTCCGGTCATGGGAGAGAGCACGTGCGCGGCATCGCCGATGATCGCCAATGGCCCCGATGCCAGCCGGTCGGGACGGTACTCGGCGATCGGTGCGCCGCGCATGGTGCCGGCCGCGCGCACCCCCGCGGTCACGGCGTCGACCCACGGGTCGGGCCAGACCCGCGGAGCGAGCCGGGCGAGTTCGTCTCTGACATCGTCACCGATAGCGTCGGCGCCGAGCGTTCCGACCACATACCCGTCTTCGGTCAGACAATGCGTGCGCCGGAGGAGCGCTTCCCGGCCGGCATCGAACCAGGCGAATGTCACCTGCCGTTGGCCAGGATCGAGCGATCCGTCACGTCCGGGAAGCACCGCGGCGACGAGGCGGTACCCTTGCGAGAATTCGATCCATAGGCCGCCATTGGAAGGCCAGTCCACCGGCGATGGCAGCATCTTCTCTTCGATCAGTCCTCGCCAGACGATGTAGCCCGCGTAACGCGCATGCGGCAGCTCGGGCGCGATCGCACGGCGGACCGTGCTGCGGTAACCATCGGCACCGATGACCGCATCGGCGGACAAGGTGGAGCCGTCGGCGAGCACTACCGTTGCCTTGTCATGCCCGGACTCGACCGCGCTAACGGTCATGTTTTCCATCAGCGTAATGCCCGGGGCCTCGCCGGCACGATCGCGAAGCCAATCGTACAAGGCTGGCCAGGCCGTCAGATGCCGGTCACGATAGGCGCGCACAACGGGCAGTTGCGGCGCCGAACGCGGATCGCAGCCGACGGCTGCCGCAATGGATGCGAGGTTCACGCTCAGATTGTCGCCACCATGCACTCTTCGCTCGGCGCGCTCCAGCACGCGAACGGGTACGCCATGCTTTGCGCAGGCGAGGGCGAATGTCAGCCCCGCGAGGGAAGCGCCGACGACGATGATGTCTCGATGGGAAGATGCCATGCTCCGCGCCATTGCCGGCCAGTCTTTGATTGGATGATCTGTCGATTGACGCAAAACTATGCGAGAGTTGGCGGGCGGTCAAGCGATTTATATAATGATCTGCACAGAAATAAGGGCGCCGATGAACGTGACCGTCGATAGGGGATAGAATGCGGGCCTCTCTCAACGAGGCCCGACTCATGTCCATGGAAATCCTGTCGCGCGCGGCGGCCCTGCATGGCGCCGCCGTGGCGAGCATGAAGGATGCCGTTCCCACCGACCATCCGCGCACCATTGCCGGGTATCAGTGCGCGCTGATGTCCGTCGAGCATGCGACGGGCGCCGTGGCGCTGCTCACGATCGGCATGCCGAACGCGGCGCTGGCGCTGTTCCGGCCGCAGTTCGAGAGCCTGATGCGCTGTGTCTGGCTGCTGGAGGCGGCGGACGAGCGGTGGGTGCGCCAGTATCACGCCACCGGGGATGCCGCCGGGAACACCGACCAGGAGGCGCCCGGCCTGACCGTCATGATCGATGCGCTGCTTGCGCTCGACGACCCGCGCAGCAAGGACATCGTCGATCACCTCGGCGAGTACCGGTCGCGGGCATTGCGCGCCGCGAACGGGCTCACGCGAGGCGGCATACGCCCGATGTCGCGATCCGGCAACGCGGCCGCGGACGCGGAGGTCGAGGATATCGTGCGCTGTGCCAATGGCCTCGTCTGCCATGCCGCGCAGATGGCCGCGCTGATCTCGACCGATCCGCAGGCGAACCTTCCCGCCGTGCAGGCGTTGCGCGCCGAATTCCGGGACTGTCTGCCCGGTTGACCGCCCGCCCGCGCATGCGTCCTATGGTATGGTTGTCGTTTCGAGGACTTGCACCGGTGATGCCTATGCGTCACCGATAAGTGGGCGGGGAGTGATCCAGCGTGAGTGATCCGAAGCAAGATTCGGCGAAGCAAAAAGCGCGAGGCACGCTGCAGGCGGAAAAGGTTGCGACCAGCCGGGCGTTGCGGCTGAGCGTGCCGCAGGAAGCGCGGCCCGCGCCCGTCAACCGGAAAGACTGGCTGCGCCAGCGGAAAGAGCAGTTGCAGGCGGCCAGGCTGGCCGCGCGGCAGCGGCGCGATCTGCTCAAGGCGGAGATCCTGTCCGTGGCGCAGGATATCGCGCGCGAAGAGCGCGCGGCGGCGCGGCTCGAAGCCGAACGCCAGAAAGCCGAACAGAAGTCCGATCAGACCCATGCGCGCGAGGACGCCCGCGCGGCCGCCAAGTTCGAGCGCGGCCAGTCGGCACGCAAGACATCCACGACATCCACGACATCCACGCAGTCCGGGCGCAAGACCCTGTCCAACGAGAAGCGCAAGCTCGTCTCGTTCGCGGATTTCGTGCGCCTGCGCCGCTGAGCGGCGGCCGCCGCCCAAAGCATTCAACTCGCCTCCCAAAACTCTTAATTCGCTTTCCGCGCGGGGCGCGCTACGCTGCCCATGACAACCGTTGCGGTTGCCAATGGGAGTCATGCGTTGCCCGATCTGGCCGATATCGTCATGCCGTCACCGCCTTCCTGGTTTCCGGGGACGGTGGGGTGGCTCGTGCTGGCCGTCGTCGTATTCGCGCTGGCCTCCTGGCTGGCGTGGCGCGGATGGCGGCACTGGCGCGCGAACCGGTATCGGCGTGAAGCGCTCGCGGAACTGGCGCGGTTGCGGGCCGACCTGCATGAGGAAGGGGCGGCTCGCGCGCGCGCGTTGATGGCGCTGTCGGCATTGCTCAAGCGCTGCGCGCTGGCCGCATGGCCGCGCGTCGAGGTGGCGGGTCTGGCCGGCGAGGCATGGCATGCGTTCTTGCGCGCGCATGCGGGCAAGGCCGCCGATGCGATGGCGCCATTGCAGGCGCTGATCGACGCCGAGTACCGCGACGCATCGGTGCTTGCGGCGTGGCCGGCCGCGCGCGCCGATGAGGTGGCGATGGCCTGCCGGCGATGGATTGCCGGGCATCGGGTGCCGTCCGCATGATCGCGCTCGCTTATCCGTGGGTGCTTGTTGCACTGGTGCTGCCGTTGCTCGTGTGGTGGCTGCTGCCGCCGTATCGGGAATCGAGCGCGTCGGTGCGGCTGCCTTATTTTGGGGAGGTAGCCAGTGCGGCGGGATTGCAGCCCGCGACGGGCGCGCATGTGCCGCATCGCAATGTCGCGCAGCGCGTGCTGGCGCCGGTGGCGTGGGGGCTGATCGTGGTGGCGCTGGCGCGGCCGCAGTATCTGGAGCCGCCGGTCTACAAGACCGAACCCGTGCGCGATCTGCTGCTGGCGCTGGATCTGTCGCAGTCGATGGATACGCGCGACTTCCGGAACCCGGCCGGGGCGATGGAAGCGCGCGTGCAGGCCGTGCGGGAGGTGGTGGGCGAGTTCGTGTCGCATCGGCCGGGGGATCGCATCGGGCTGATCGTGTTTGGGGATGCGCCGTATCCGCTGGCGCCGTTCACGCTCGACCATGCGCTCGCGCGCACGCTGATTGGGGACATGGTGCCGGGCATGGCGGGCGCGAGCACGTCGATGGGCGACGCGATCGGGCTTGGCATCAAGATGTTCGAGCACAGTCAAGCCACGGAGAAGGTGCTGATTCTGCTGACGGACGGCAACGATACCGCGAGCAGGATGCCGCCGCTGCAGGCGGCCGAGATTGCGAGGGCGCGGGGTGTCGTCGTGCACACCGTGGGCATCGGCGACCCGGCGGCGACGGGCGAGCAGAAGGTCGATCTGGAGACGCTGCAGCGCATTGCCGCGGCAACCGGGGGCCGATATTTCTTCGGCGCCGACCAGAATGCGCTGGCGGCGATCTATGGCACGCTCGATCGCGTGACGCCGCACAAGGTGCGAACGCTGAGCTGGCGGCCCCGACGCGAACTGTTCATGTGGCCGCTTGGGGCGGCGGTGTTGTTGCTGGTGGCGTATCAGCTGTCGATGGCCAGCTACGCGCGCTGGATCGCCCGCACGTCAGCGCCTGCCGCGAGCAAGGGGGCGGTATGACCGAGGCGCCCATCGCGCTCGCACCAGCCCGCCGCCCGCGACCGCGCCGGCTGTCGGCCGCCTACGCCGTGCGCCGGACCGCGCGCCGGCTAGCGCAAGCGGACCTCTCGCGAGCCCAGTTCTCGCGGCTGCGCTGGCCGTCGGCCGACAACGTCGCGCGCGGGATCGCCCGCACGTCAGCGCCTGCCGCGAGCAAGGGGGCGGTATGACCGAGGCGCCCATCGCGCTCGCACCAGCCCGCCGCCCGCGACCGCGTCGGCTGTCGGCCGCCTACACCACGCGCTGGCTGTCGGCGGCCCACGCCGTGCGCCGGACCGCGCGCCGGCTAGCGCAAGCGGACCTCTCGCGAGCTCAGTTCTCGCGGCTGCGCTGGCCGTCGGCCGCCTACGCCACGCGCTGGCTGTCGGCGGCCCACGCCGTGCGCCGGACCGCGCGCCGGCTAGCGCAAACGGACCTCTCGCGAGCCCAGTTCTCGCGGCAGCGCTGGCCGTCGGCCGACAACGTCACGCGCGGGATCGCCCGCACGTCAGCGCCTGCCGCGGGCAAGGGGGCGGCATGACCGACGCCATCGGTGCCCTCGCGCAGTTTCACTTTCTGCGGCCCTCGTGGCTCCTGCTCGCACTCGTCGCAGCATGGCTCCCCTGGGCCGTGCGTCGGCACGGCGACGTGCGTCGCCGCTGGCGCGGCACCATCGCCCCGCATCTGCTCGACGCGCTCGTCGTCGGCGAGCGCGGGCGGCTTGCCGTGCGGCCCGTGCATCTGGTCACGCTGCTGCTCGCGATCGCCGCCATCGCCCTGGCGGGCCCGACATGGCAGCGCGAACGGCCGCCGTTTCTTGCCGACAAGGCCCCGCTCGCCATCGCGGTCGACCTCGCCCCCACGATGAACGCCATCGACGTCACGCCCACGCGGCTCGAGCGCGCCAAGCTCAAGATCCGCGCGCTGCTCGCCCATCGCGACGGTGGCCGCACCGCGCTGTACGCCTACGCCGGTTCCACACACCTCGTGTTGCCCCTGACCGACGACGCCGCGCTGCTGCAAACCTTTGCCGACGCGTTGCAGACACGCATCATGCCCGTGCCGGGCAAGCACACCGCCCAGGCCGTGCGGATGATCGCGACAGCCATGGCACGCGAGCCGATACCGGGCACCATCCTGCTGCTGACCGATGGCCTCGAACCCGGCGCGGCCGACGCGCTGCGCCAGCGCGACAAACGCACACAGGTCGTGGCACTGGTCATCGGCACCCAGGACGGCGGTCCGCTGAAAGAGGGCGACGGCACCGCGCCCGGTCTCGACCCGGCAACGTTGCGTGCCCTGCGCGACGCCGATATTCCCGTGACGACGATCACACCCGACAGCGACGACGACGTGGCATGGGTCCAGCGCCATATCCAGTCGCATATGGCACAGACCAGTGCCGAAGACACGCTGCGCTGGCACGACGCGGGATGGCCCCTGACGGTACCGATCGCGTTGCTCGCATTGCTATGGTTCCGCAAGGGCTGGACCATCCGCTGGATCGCCGGCGCGCTGCTGACCGTCGCCATCAGTGCCCCGCACGATCCGCTGCTTGCGCAAGCGGACACCGCCATACGGCCGTGGCGCTTCGCGGACCTGTGGCTCACGCACGACCAGCAGGGGCGCCGCGCATTCGAACAGGGCGATTTCACGCGGGCGGCCACGCTGTTCGAAGATCCGATGTGGCGTGGCGTCGCCTACTATCGCGCCGGAAAATTCGCCGAAGCCGCGCGCGCGTTCGAGAGGGTGTCCACCCCCGAAGCGCAGTTCGATCTCGGCAATGCCCTCGCGCAGCAGCAGAAATATCGCGAAGCCATGGCGCGATACCGGTATGCCCTGCAGCAGCGTCCGGGCTGGCCGCCGGCGCAGCAGAACCTCGCGCGGATGGAGGCCCTGCTGAAGCAGCAGGAGCAGAAGCAACAGGGCGAGGAAGAACCGCCGGACCTGAAGCCGGACAAGATCGAGATCGATCCCGGCAAGCCCCCGCCGCCGCCGGGCGGCGACAAGATGCAGCAGGGCCTCGTCCAGCAAAACGCGGACATGTGGATGCGCGCGATCCAGACGTCGCCCACCGAACTGCTTGCACGCAAGTTCGCCCTGCAGCAGGGCAAGCCATGACGCGGCGCTGGCTGGCGGGGCTCGCATGGGTAAGCCTGACCGTCGCGGCCCATGCGGCGGACGACGCGAAGGTGGACGCGAAGGTGGATGCAAAGGTCGAGGTGAAGATCGTCGGCAGCCAGCCGGCCGTGGTCGGTCAGTCGCTGCAGGTGGAGGTCACCATCCTCGCGCCGAACTTCTTTCTTTCCGCGCCCACATTTCCCACGCTGCGCGTCCCCGGCGCCGTCATCACGATGCCCGACGAGCGCGCCATCAACTCGACCGAGATGATCGACGGCACCAGCTACGCCGGCATCCGCAAGACCTACGTGCTGACGCCGCAGACGCCCGGCGATATCGCGCTGACATCCCCGGACATCGCCTTTACCTTCGCGGGCGATGACGGCAAGCCGCGCAATGCGCGCGTGACATTGCCGCCGACGACGTTGCATGTCGGCGGCCAGCAGGCCGCGGCCGCGCAGACGAGGCCCAATGCCGCGACGCTGCCCGCGGTGCCCATCGAGATCGCACAGCAGTTCGATCACGCCATCGACGGCAAGGCGGGGCATCTCAAGGCCGGTGACGCACTGGTGCGCACGATCACGATCTTCGCCCCCGGCACACCCGCGATGATGATCGCGCCGCCGACGATGGACCCCGTGCGCGGCGCCAAGCAGTACCGCGCCGATCCGCAACTCGCCGATGGCGCCACGCGCGCGGGCACGACAGGCGGCCGTCGCATCGAGACGGTGACCTATGTGTTCGAGGCCAGCGGCAAATACCGGCTGCCGGCCGTGTCCGTGGCGTGGTACGACGCGGCAAGCGGCAAGGCGATGCAATCGTCTGCCCCGGCGGTAACGATCGACGTCGGCCGCGCGGGCCCCGGCGTGGGGCCGAGCCCTCCGGGGGCAACGCTCGCGCGGCTGTCGCGCTGGATCGACCGGCTGGACCCGCGCGTAATGGCCGGCGCGGCGGCCGTCGTGGCGTGCCTGGGCGTGTTTGCCTACGCATATGTCCGCTGGCGCCGGCGCGACCCCGCACGCTGGCATGCCATGCGCCGCCAGATTGCCGCCTATCGCGCCGCATCCCGCGCGCGCGGACGCCTGCCGCCGCTCAATCCCTAGCGCGCACAAATTCATTCAGATCAGCTACGGAAAGATTGCATTCCGTTCGGGGCGGGTCGCTGCGCATACTGGGTGGGATTGCCCGCGTATGGAGCAAGGAGTGCCAATGGGAAAACGACAACCCGGCCGAACCGCGGCCATCGCGCCCGCAGCGTGGCGACGCCGCATCGTGGGGCCCGCGCTTGTGCTCGGCATGGCGGCGGCCGGCGCGGGCGCGGCGTGGTGGTTCGACGCCGTGCCGCACGCCTCGGCAGGGGCCGCATCCACACGTGCCATCGCGCCCGGCGATGGTGTAACCGGTCCGCGCGGCATGGTGCACGTACCCGGAGGCGACTTCCTGATGGGCAGCGACCACAAGATGAGCCAGGCCAACGAGCGCCCCGCGCACAAGGTGCATGTCGATGGCTTCTGGATGGACCAGCACCACGTCACCAATGCCGAATTTCGCAGGTTCGTGGCAGCCACGCAGTACGTGACCACAGCGGAGCGCGTACCCGACTGGGAAACGATGAAAGTGCAGCTGCCACCGGGTACGCCGCGTCCGCCCGACAGCGCGATGGTGGCGGGCGCCCTCGTCTTCGTCGGCACGAACGGCCCCGTGCCGCTGCGCGAGTCCTCGCGCTGGTGGCGCTTCGTTCCCGGCGCCGACTGGCGGCACCCGGCGGGCCCGGGCAGCTCCATCGAGGGCAAGGACGATCATCCCGTGGTGCAGGTCTCGTACGAGGACGCGCAGGCCTACGCCAGGTGGGTCGGCAAGCGACTGCCGACCGAGGCCGAATGGGAGTTCGCGGCGCGCGGCGGGCTCGAGCAGGCGACCTATAGCTGGGGCGACCGCTTCGCCCCCGACGGCCGGCAGATGGCCAACGTCTGGCAGGGCCAGCAGGCACAGCCATTTCCGGTGGTCAGCGCCAAGGCCGGCGGCGCGCTAGGGACCAGTGCGGCGGGCACGTTTCCCGCGAATGGCTACGGGCTCTTCGACATGACCGGCAATGCGTGGCAATGGGTGGCCGACTGGTACCGCGCGGACCAGTTCCGGCGCGAGGCCGTCGCCGGCAATATGCCCCGCAATCCCGCCGGTCCGGCCGATGCGTGGGATCCGAGCGAACCCGGCGTGCCGCTGAACGCGCCGAAGCGCGTGACGCGCGGCGGGTCGTTCCTCTGCAACGAGGACTTCTGCCTCAGCTACCGGCCCAGCGCCCGCCGCGGCACCGATCCGTACACGAGCATGTCGCATCTCGGCTTTCGGCTGGTGATGGACGAGCGCCGATGGGCAGAGATGCGCGCGCAGTCCGCGCTGGCCATGCAGGCCACGAGGCCAGTGCCATGAGCGGCGCGCGCGTGGCGCGACGCGTGACCCTCCCCGCGCGGCACCTTCGCCGGCTCGGCAATCTGCTGGCGGGCGTGACGTTCGTGGCGATGCTGCTTGCCGCATTGAGCGGATGCGCGATCCCGCCCGATGGCGGCGCGGCCGGCGCGTCGCCGTCGGCCAGCGCCACCTCCGCGGCCAGTGCGCTGCCATCGTGGCGCGACGACACCGCACGGCAGTCCATCGTCCGCTTCGTCGACGCCGTGACGAAGCCCGGCACCGCCGACTACGTGGCGCCCGCGGACCGCATTGCCGTGTTCGACAACGACGGCACGCTGTGGAGCGAGCAGCCGCTGTACTTCCAGTTCTATTTCCTGTTCGATCAGGTCCGCGCGGCCGCGCCACGGCATCCCGAATGGCGCAACGATCCCGCGTTCGTCGCGCTGATGGCCAACGATATGCCGGCGCTGATGCGGCAGCAGGAGGCGCTGCTGAAGCTGGTCTCCATTGCCAATAGCGGCATGACGGTGGACGAGTACGACGCGACGATCCGTGCATGGCTCGCGCAGGCGCGCCATCCCAGGTTCGGGCGGCCCTATACGGACCTCGTCTACCAGCCGCAGCTGGAACTGCTCGACTATCTGCGCGCCAACGGCTTCAGGACGTACATCGTCTCCGGCGGCACGCGCGAGTTCATGCGGCCCTGGTCGGAGCGCGTCTATGGCATTCCGCCGGAGCAGGTCATCGGCTCCACGCAGGCGGTCAAGTACGAGGTCCGCGACGGACAGCCGGCGCTGGTACGCGGACCCACGTTCGAGTTCATCGACGACGGTCCGGGAAAGCCCGTCGGCATCTATCACCAGATTGGCAAGCGGCCGATCGTTGCGGTCGGCAACTCCGACGGCGACCTGCAGATGTTGCAGTACACGATGGCCGGTGCCGGCGCGCGCCTGGCCGTGCTCGTGCATCACGACGATGCCGAGCGGGAGTTCGCGTATGACCGCCAATCGAGCGTCGGCAAGCTGGACAAGGCGCTGGACGAAGCCACGGCACGTGGCTGGACGGTCATCAGCATGAAGCGGGACTGGGCACGTATCTATCCGTTTGCACAACCGTGAAAACTCGACGGGAGTCTTCGATGATCTCAACTTCGTTCCCTCAATCCGCGCGGGCGGGTGCCGCGGCGCTTTGCATCGCGATGCTTGCATTGAGCGGCGCATTGGGTGGCTGCAAGAAGGCCGATGACAACAAGGCGGAGCAGGCCGCTCCGGCACCGGCGGCGCCGCCGCCTGTTGCGACCGCCCCCACGCCGCCCGCCGCCCCGACATCGGAGGCGACCCCGGCACCGGTCGCGCCGCCACCGGCCGGCGCTTCGCCCGTGGCCGCCGCGCCTGCAAGCGCCCCGGCTGGCCGGGGTGGCAAGCCCAATATCCTCGTGATCTTCGGGGACGACGTGGGGATCGGCAATATCAGCGCCTTCAGCCATGGCGTGGTGGGCTACAGAACGCCGAACATCGACCGCAGCGCGCGCGAAGGGATGATGATGACGGACTACTACGCCGAGAACAGCTGCACGGCGGGGCGTTCGACGTTCATTACCGGGCAGACGGTGTTCCGCACCGGCATGTCGAAGGTGGGCTTGCCCGGCGCGCCCGTCGGGCTGCAGGACCGCGATGTCACGATCGCGCAGGCGCTGAAACCGCTCGGCTATGTCACCGCGCAGTTCGGCAAGAACCACCTCGGCGATCAGGACCGGTTCCTGCCCACGAAGCATGGCTTCGACGAGTTCTTCGGCAACCTCTATCACCTGAATGCCGAGGAAGAGCCCGAGCGGCCGTACTGGCCGAAGGACAATCCCGACTTCCTCAAGTTCTATAACCCGCGCGGCGTGCTGCACAGCACGGCGGACGGCAAGATCGAGGACACGGGGCCGCTGAATCGCAAGCGCATGGAGACGATCGACGACGAGACCACGGGCGCGGCCGCGCAGTATATCCAGAAGCAGGCGCAGGCAAAGCAGCCGTTCTTCGTGTGGATGAACTTCACGCGCATGCATTTGTTCACGCACGTCAGGCAGGAATATCGCGGCAAGGCGGGGCTGGGCATGGGGCACGAATATGCCGATGGCATGTGGGAGATGGACCAGAACGTCGGCAAGCTGCTGAAGGTGCTCGATGACACCGGCATCGCGAACGATACGATCGTGATCTTTACCACCGACAACGGGCCGAACTTCTTCACCTGGCCCGATGCCGCGAACACGCCGTTCCGCAGCGAGAAGGACTCCAACTGGGAGGGCGCGTTCCGTGTGCCGGCCATGATCCGGTGGCCCGGCAGGATCCAGCCCGGGTCGATGACCAATGGGCTCATGTCGGGGCTCGACTGGTTCCCCACGTTACTTGCGGCGGCGGGCGATGGCGATGTCAAGGACCGGTTGCTGAAAGGCGCGAGCCTCGGTGGCAAGAGCTTCAAGGTCCATCTGGACGGATACAACCAGTTGCCGTTGCTCACGGGCCAGACGACGAAGAGCGCGCGGGACGAGTTCTACTATTTCAACGACGACGCGGAGCTGGTGGCCATGCGCTACGACGTGCTCACGCAGGGCGCGACCACGCCCACGGCGTGGAAGGTCGTGTTCTGCGAGCAGCGGGAGCGGGGGTCGATGATGGTCTGGAAGGAGCCGTTCACGTGCCTGCGCGCGCCGAAGTACTTCAATCTGCGGATGGATCCGTACGAGCGCGCGGACACGGGGCCGACGAACCGGTATCACGATCTCGAGACCGAGAATCCCTACCTGTTCATCGAGGGCAACCGCCGCGCGATCAATTTCCTGCAGACCTTCGTCGACTATCCGCCGAGCCAGATTCCGGCGAGCTTCACGATCGACCAGGCCAGCGAGAAGATCAAGCGGCAGGTCGCGGATCAGATGGCCAAGGGCCAGCAACCACAGCAGAAGAAGTAGGCCGTGGCCGCGGCGGATCGCAACCTCGGCCGGCTGGCTGCCGCGTCGTTCCCCGCAGTGGCGGCGGTGGCGGGAGTGGAGGCGCGCGGGGCCGGCCTGTGGCTGGCCTCGGGATTGCTCGCGCTGTCCGGCGCGGGCGGGCTCGTCTATCAGGTGCTGTGGGTCAAGCAGCTGTCGCTCGTGGTCGGCGTGGAGATGGAGGCCGTGGCGATCGGGGTGAGCGCGTTTTTCGCCGGGCTGGCGCTCGGCGGGTGGGCTGGCGGGCGGATGGCCGACCGCCTGACCGATCCGGCGGGCAATCGCGGTGCCGGCGGCGCGGTATCGCCGTGGCGGCTTTACGCGATGCTGGAATGCGCGATTGCAGTGCTTGGCGTCGGGGCGACGCTCGGCCTCGCGCACGCGGCGGAGCCATTCGCCTGGGCCGAGGCACGGGTGGGGGCCATTGCATGGCTGCTGCCCGTTCTGCTGGTCGGCATACCGGCGACGGCCATGGGGGCGACGCTACCTGTGCTGATGCGCGCGCTGCGGTCATCGCAGGGCGAGATCGGCAGGCACGGGGGCAGGCTCTACGCGGCCAACACGGCGGGCGCGATCGCTGGCACACTGCTCGCCGCGTTCGCATGGATCCCGCTGCTCGGCGTAACGGGCAGCGCCTGCGCGGCGGCGGTGCTGAACGGGCTTGCGGCAGCGGGGGCGTTTGCCTATGGCAGACGTGCAGGTGCGGATGCAGATGCGGATGCCGTTGGCGATGCCGATGCCGATGCCGGTGCCGATGCCGATACACGGGCCAATACGCGGGCCGATACCCGGGCCGATACCCGGGCCGATACCCGGGCCGATACCCGGGCCGATACCCGGGCCGATACACGGGCCGATACCCGGGCCGATACCCGGGCCGATACACGGGCCAATACGCGGGCCGATACACGGGCCGATACACGGGCCGATACACGGGCCAATACCCGGGCCAATACGCGGGCCGATAAGCGGGCCGATAAGCGGGCCGATACACGGGCCGATACGCGGGCCGATACCGGGGGCGATGCGCGGGGCGATGCGCGGGGCGATGCGGCGGGCGATGCGCGGGGCGATGCGGGGGCCAATGCGGGGGCCAATGCGGCGGGCGATGCGTGGGCCGATGCGGGGGGCGATAGGTGGGCCCGTGCGCGCGTCGCGGCGCGGCGGCGCGCGCTGGCGCTCGTGCTCTACGCCCAGGCCGGCGGCATCGCCCTCGGCTACGAAGTCCTCTGGTCCCAGGCCATCGTGCAATTCCTCAGCACCCGCGCCTTCGCCTTCGCCGTCATGCTCGCCACCTATCTCGCCGGCCTCGCCATCGGCAGCGCCCTCGTCGCGCGCCGTGTCGACCGGACGCGGGACCCATGGGCAGCCTTCGCGCTGCTGATCGCCGGCGCGGGCCTCGCCGCGCTCATCGAATTCGCATGGCTCGGCGCATGGCTGCCCGCCGCGCAGTCCCTCGTGCAGCAGCGCATGCTGAGCGCAACCGGCAGCCTGCTCGCCGCAAGCTCCGCCAGCTTTGCCACCGCAGCGCTATGCGTGGTATTCCTCCCCACCTTGCTGCTCGGCGCGGCATTCCCATACGTACTGCGCCTCACCGTGGCGGCGCCCCGCCTCGGCACGGGCGTAGGCACCGTCATCGCGCTCAACACCCTCGGCGGCATCGCCGGCTCGTCGCTCGTCGGATTCGTCCTGCTGCCATGGCTCGGCGTCATCCGATCGCTCGGCGTACTGGCCCTCGCGAGCACCCTGATCGCCCTCGTGGCCATTCTCGGCTCGAGAAACGAAACCACCCGCACCCGCACCACGCGCCTCGCGGTGCCGATACTCGCGCTCGCGACCCTGACCATCGCCATCGCCACCCCAGCCGACCGCCTGGCAACGCTGCTCGCCCACACGCGCGGCGGCGCGCTCGTGTTCTACGAAGAGAGCCGCGGCGCCACCGTCGGCGTCATCGAGCAGGGCCGCAGCCAGCCATTCCGGCGGCTATACATCCAGGGCGTCTCCAACTCCGGCGACACCATGGCCTCGCTGCGCTATATGCGCCTGCAGGCCCTGCTGCCACTGATCGTCCAGCAACGCGAGCCAAAGTCCGCGCTGGTCATCGGACTCGGCACCGGCATCACCGCCGGCGCACTGCTGCAGTATCCGGGCCTCGACCATCGCGTGGCAGCCGAGTTGCTGCCCGCTGTCGTCCGCGCGGTACCGAGCTTCCGTGGCAACTACAACGCAGGCGCGGACCCACGCCTCGAGATCCGCCTGCGCGACGGCCGGCGCGAGCTCCGCCAAAGCGCGCAACACTATGACCTGATCACGCTCGAACCGCCGCCCCCGTCCGCCAGCGGCGTGGTCAACCTGTACTCGCGCGAGTTCTATCGCCTTGCGGCCGCACGGCTCGAAACCGGTGGCGTCGTCGCGCAGTGGCTGCCGCTGCCGACGCAGAACCGCGACGACACGCGCGCGCTGATCCGCAGTTTCCTCGACGTATTTCCGCACGCCACACTCTGGACCACCGAACTCCACGAGATGCTGCTGATCGGCTCCCTGCAACCGATGCCGCTCGACGCCACCGGCATCGCCGCACGCTTTGCGCAACCCGCGGTTGCCGCCGCGCTGCGCGAAGTCGGCGTGGCTTCGCCGGCCGCCTTGCTCGCCACGTACGTGATGGATCGCACGGCCCTCGACTGGTTCGCCGGCGACGCCGCCGCCGTGACCGACGATCGCCCGCGCATCGAGTACACGGGCTGGGTGCGGCGGCAGGAGTTTCCCGCCACGCTGCGCGAGCTGCTCGACCTGCAATCGGATCCGCCGCTCACCGGCGGCGACGACGCGCTCCATCGCGCGATCCAGCAGGAACGCCGCACGCTGCATACGTTCTACGCGGCAGGCCTCGACGCCTACCGCGGCGACCGCGAGCAATGGCTGCGCGATATCACGGCCGTCATGCGCGCGGACCCCGATAACCGCTATTACCGCTGGTTCACGGGTGGGCGCTCCGGAGGCGAGCGATGACCACGAACGCTTCGGCACGCGACGACATCCTCGCCCTGCAGGCACGCATGGGGGCATCGATCGTCGGGCAGTCGCGCATGATCGAACGGCTGCTGCTGGGGTTGCTGGCCGACGGCCATCTGCTCGTGGAAGGACTGCCCGGGCTCGCCAAGACGCGCGCGATCAAGAGCCTGGCAACGCATCTCGATGCGCGGCTCTCGCGTATCCAGTTCACGCCGGATCTGCTCCCGGCCGATATCACGGGCTCGGACGTCTATCTCTCGGAAGGCGGCAGAGGCGAATTTCGCTTTCAGCCTGGCCCGATCTTCGCCAATCTGATTCTCGCCGACGAGGTCAACCGCGCGCCCGCAAAGGTGCAGGCCGCACTGCTTGAGGCGATGGAGGAACGACAGGTCACCGTGGGCGGGCATACCCACAAGCTGGAACCGCTGTTCCTCGTCATGGCCACGCAGAACCCCATCGAACAGGAGGGCACCTACGCCTTGCCCGAGGCGCAGATGGATCGCTTTCTCATGCACGTGAGCGTCGGCTACCCGGATGCCGGTGCCGAGGCCGATATCATCCGGCTCGCGCGCGCGGAAGAGGCCGCCGCCAGATCCGGGGGGCAGGGGGAAGCCAACAGGCTGTCCCCGGCCGCGGTGTTCGCGGCACGCGAGGCGATACGGGACATCACCGTGAGCGCGCCCGTGGAGCGCTATATCGTCACGCTGGTGCAGGCCACGCGCGACGCGGGGCGCTTCGACGACGACCTCAGGCGCTGGATCCAGGTCGGCGTGAGCCCACGCGGATCGATCGGCCTCGACAAGGTGGCGCGTGCCATCGCATGGTTGCGCGCGCGTGATCACGTCACACCGGAAGACGTGCAGGCCGTGGTGCACGATGTCTTCCGTCATCGGCTGATCCTGTCGTACGAGGCGCATGCCAGCGGCGTGACGGCCGATGCGGCGATCGACCGGCTGCTGCAACGCGTGGCGGTTGCCTGAGCGCGCGATGCCCCGCGACACCGCCGCCCGCGCCCGAAGCCCGAAGACGGCGGCACCGGCCGTGTCAGGGTCACAAGCGGCGTCACACGCGGCGTCACAAGCGGGCGTCAATGTCGATGTGCCCGCGCTGGCCGCGCTCGAAGCCCATGTGCGCGACTTCCATTTCGGCACGCGGCAGCCCGTGCACAGCCTGCTTTCCGGCCGGCATGCGTCGCGCGTGCATGGGCGCGGCCTCGCCTTCGAGGAGCTACGGCTCTACGTCCCCGGCGACGACGTGCGCACGATGGACTGGCGCGTGACCGCGCGCACGGGCAAGCCGCATGTCCGCGTCTATGCGGAGGAGAAGGAGCGTCCGGTGCTGCTGGTCGTGGACCAGCGCATGAACATGTTCTTCGGCAGCCGCCGCGCGATGAAGTCGGTGAGTGCGGCCGAAGTGGCCGCGCTGGCCGCATGGCGCGTCCTGTCCGATGGAGACCGCGTGGGCGGCGTGGTGTTCGGCGACGTGGGACAGTCCGCGCAGCCGCCACAGCGCAGCCGCCATGGCGTGTTGCATCTGCTGGGAGAGATCGAGCGCTTCAACCGGGCGTTGCGCGCCGACGCCCCCGCGCAACGCAGCGCGCTCCGGCTCAACGCGGCGCTGGAGGCCACGCTGCGCATGGCGCATCACGATCATCTGGTCATCGTGATCAGCGACTTCGACGGCAGCGACAGCCATACGCGCCATCTGATGCTGGCGCTGCGCAGCCGCAACGATCTGCTGTCCGTGCTCGTCTACGATCCGTTCCTGCTGGAATTGCCCGATTCGGGCCATCTGGTGGTCACCAACGGCGAGCTGCAGGTGGAGCTCGGATTCGGCAGCGAAGCGCTGCGGCGCAATATCCGCCAGTTCGCGGACGATCACAGCGTCGCGCTCATGGACTGGCACAAGGCCATCGACGTGCCGCTGCTGCCCGTGTCCGCGGCCGAACCCACCGATACGCAGCTGCGCCGGCTGCTCGGCCGCGCCCGGGGCGCCTGAGGTCAGAATACGAGCGTCGCGGTGCCCATGAACGTCCGGGTACTGTCGATGCGGTTCTTGCTGGAAACGGTAGGCACCCAGCGAATGCCCAGCGACAGCATGCTTCTGGCGCCGACCTTCGTGTCGTAGGTCACGATTGGGCCCACGGCCCAGTCGCGCCCGACGAAGCCGTTCAGCCGGTCGGCGGTCGGGCCGCTGTCGTTGCCCAGCTGCTGGGTGGTGCCCACGATGATGCCGCCCGAGAAGCCCTTGCCGAAATGCTTGAGCAGCATGGTGTCGAGCGTGAACAGCGAGGCGTTGCGATAGTCGGTCGCGCTGTTGCGCGTGTAGAACTGCACGCCCGCCACGGCGTCGAATTCCAGTCCATACGCCGCGAAGATCTTCGTGTAAGCCACCTGCGGGACGAAGGTCCAGTTGTTGAGGCTCGGGTTGGCCAGCGCGTTCACGTCGTACTGGCCCGTCGGCGCCCAGATATTGAGGCTGACCGAGACGTGCTCGGTCTTAGAGAAGTGGTATCCGGCGATGATCGGTGCAAAGGTGATATCGAACAGGTTCGATGCGCGGTCCGACCGCGCGCCCTGTAACCGTCCCGCCGCGAAACTGGCGTTGACCTCGGTCCAGAGGTAGGGCAGCGTAAAGCTCGATGCGAAGTTCCAGGCGCCGGGGCCCGTATCCCACACCTTCATGAACGTCGCCAGCGTGAACGCGATCTCCGCGTTGATGCCGGCCGACGTCTCGCCCACGATCGGCACGGCCCGGCCGCTGCCGATCGAGCCATTCAGGTACACCTGCGCGACGTTTACCGCCATGATCGGCTCCGGCGACACGATGCCCGCATTGGGCACGACGCCGGTGCCCGTGACCGGCCGGCCCAGCGCGCCCTCGACGGCATGGCTCGCGGCGGGCACAAGCAAGGCCGCGCCCGACAGTCCCGCGGCAAGTATCGATCGCCTCATCTCGGCTCCTTCCGGTGTGTGGTGCCACCCTTGGGATTCTGGCTTGGCAGCGCCGCGGAAATCCACCGTTGCGACCTGTAGTTTTTGATGGGGCGAGTTAAGACAAGTCGGAGACCGAGGTCTCCAAAACCCGCATTGACATATGCAAGGACCCACATATATATTGGGTCAAAGATATTTACCAACGGTTAAATAAAGGGCCGTGGGTAACAAATACAACGATCCGAGGAGACAACATGGGCGATTCCACGTTCGGGGGCGGACGTCGTGCCGTTCTCAAGACCCTTGCCGCCGGTGGCGTGCTGGCGCTGGGGGAGTTTCCGCTGCTGGCGCGAGCGCAGGGCGCCGACAATATCCGCGTGGGTTTCCCGGTGCCGCTGACCGGGGCCTTCGCCGCCGAGGCGCAGGCCGTGGTCCGGGGCGCGGAAGTGGCGATCAAGGAGTTCAACGATGGGGGAGGACTGGGCGGCCGCAAGGCGGAATTGCTCGTGCGGGACGACAAGCTCAACCCGCAGGAGGCCGCGACCCGGACGATCGAGCTCATCGACAAGGATCGCGCCCACTTTATCGTCGGCTCGGTTTCGGCCGCCGTGCAGCTTTCGGTGAACAACATCACGAAGCAGCGCAAGGTCATCTACAACTCGATCAGCCAGTCCGATGCGATCAACGAAGCCAAGGACTGGAGCCGCTACACGTTCCACGAATGCCTCAACCCCCATATGACGGCGGGCGCGGTAGCCAGGTATGTCATTCCGCGGCTGGGCAAGCGTGTGGTGTTCCTGACCGCCGACTATGCCTATGGCCACGAGATGGTGCGTGGCTTCCAGACGGCGGGCAAGCCGCTGGGCATGGAGGTGCTCGCCGATATCCGGCACCCGCTCGGCACCACCGACTTCTCCAGCTATTTCCCGCGCATCCTGGCCCTCAAGCCGGACCTGCTCATCGTCTGCAACTTCGGCCGCGACCAGCAGATCGCGTTCCGGCAGGCCAACGACTTCGGCGTGAAGAAGCAGATGCGCATGGCGGCGCCGCTGCTGATGCACAACGGGCGCTTCGTCGATGGCCACAAATCGTACGAGGGCATCGTCGGCGCCACCGGGTACTACTGGGGGCTCGAATCCAGCCTGCCGTCGGCAAAGCGCTTCAACGACGCCTTCAAGGCAATGCACAAGGGCATGTATCCGACCGACTATGCCGGTCTGGGCTATGCGGGCGTGCGCAACGTGCTGGCCGCCGCGAAGAATGCCGGCACCACCGATACGGAGAAGGTGGTCGAGGCGCTGCGCGCGATCCGGGGCGATATCTACAAGGGCATGGAGTTCTACCGCGCGTGCGACCAGCAGGCCGTGCAGTCGGTGCTGATCGTCGAGTCGAAGGACAAGGCCGCCGCCGCGAACGATCAGGACATCTTCAAGGTGCTGCTCGTCGATAACCTCGACGAGAGCCGGCTCCGCACCTGCTCGGAACTGGGTTTCCAGGCCTGATTCGCCGCCGCCCGATGGAGTCCGGATGGAACTGTCCTTCAACCTCATTGCGCAGCAGCTCGTCACGGGACTGGCGCTCGGCTCGATCTATGTGCTGATCGGCGTCGGGCTCTCGCTAGTGTTCGGGCTGCTGACCGTCGTCAACTTCGCGCACGGCGCGTTCTTCATGGTCGGCGCCTACGTCGGGGTGCTGGTCTACGCCAGGACGGGCAGCTTCTGGCTCTGCATGCTGGTGGTGCCGCTGGCGACGGCCGCGCTGGGCATGCTCGCGGAGCGGTTCCTCATCCGGCCGCTCTATGGGCGCGGCATCGATTACCCGCTGCTGCTGACGTTCGGCCTGGCCTACGTGCTGATGGACCTCGTGCGCATGGGGTTCGGCGTGCAGGGGGAGCAGCTGGAGACGCCCGAGCTGCTGCAGGGCGCCGTCGATATCGGCATCGGCATGTTCCCGCTATACCGGTTGTTCCTGATCGGCGTGACCGCGCTGGTGCTGCTGGCGCTGTGGCTGCTGCTCGAGAGGACTCGGTTCGGGCTCATCGTGCGGGCGGGCGCGCGCGACGCGCTGGTCCTGCGCACGCTCGGCATCAATATGTCCACCGTATGGCTGGCGATCTTCGGGGCCGGCACGGCCATCGCGGGTCTGGCGGGACTGCTGGCCGCGCCGATGCGCGGCGCGTCGCCGGAAATGGGCGTGCCCGTGCTGGTGGAGGCATTCGTCATCACGGTCGTGGGCGGAATGGGATCGCTCGGCGGCGCCGTGGTGGCGGGCCTGATCGTGGGCGTGGTCGTCAGTTTCACGACGCTGTTCCAGCCCGAGTTCGCCGATTTCTCGATGTTCGCGCTCATGGCGATCATGCTGATCGTCAGGCCGAATGGCCTGTTCGGCCGGAAAGGATTGATGGTCTGACGATGGAAAAGATCACCTCGCAGTTTCCGGCCAAGGCAGGTGCGCCGCCGTCCGGTTCCATCGGACGGGTGCTGGTCCAGCGGATCGCGCGCGCCCCGGTCGTCTCGGCGCTGATCGTGCTGGCCGTGCTGCCCCTCGTGTTTCCGTTCTACTCGCTGGCCACGAACATCATTATCTTCGGGCTCTTTGCCGCCGGATACAACCTGACGTTCGGCTACACGGGCAAGCTGTCGTTCGGCCATGCCGCATTCTTCGGCAGCGGGTCCTACGGCTGCGGCATCCTCATTGCGCAGTACGGCGTCGCATGGCCGCTGGCCATCGCCTTCGGCATCCTGCTGGCCGGCGCGTTCGCGCTGGTCATCGGCCTGCTGGCCAGCCGCACGCGCGGCATCTACTTCGCCATGGTGACGCTGGCCCTCGCGCAATGCGTGTACTTCCTGTTCTTCCATGCGTCGTCGCTGACCGGCGGCGACAACGGTCTGCGCGGCGTGAACGTGGAGAAGCTCCGGCTTGGCTTCACCGAACTGAGTCTGCTCGATCCGCTGAACAAGTACTACTTCACGCTCGCCTTCGTCGCGGTAGGGCTCGCGCTGCTGGCAAGGCTGCTGCAGTCGCCGTTCGGCGCCATCCTCGAGGCGCTGCGCGAGAACGAGCATCGCGCCCGGGCCTGCGGCATCGACGTCGAACGCGTGCGGCTGCTGTCGCTGCTGATCTCCGGCCTGATCTGCGGACTGGCGGGGGCGCTGAATGCCATCAATCTGTCCACGGTGTCGATAGACAGCCTGTCGTATCACACGTCGGGCCAGGTCATGATGATCACGCTGCTGGGCGGCATGGGGACGTTCTTCGGGCCGTTCGTCGGTTCCGGCGTGTTCCTCGGCATCGAGCATATCGTCACGAGCTTCACGGAACGCTGGCAGCTGATCGTCGGCATTGTCTTCATCGTTCTGGTGCTCTTCTTCCCGAAGGGTATCTGGGGCACGGTGCTGGGATGGGTCAAGCGATGAGCGCCACGGCAATCCTCCAGACGCGCGGCGTCACCAAGCGCTTCGGCAACTTCGTCGCCAACGACGACATCACGGTCAGCCTCGAACCGGGCCGCCTGACCGCGATCATCGGACCGAACGGGGCGGGGAAGTCGACGTTCTTCAACATGATCTCGGGCGGACTGGCGCCGACGTCCGGAGAGATCGTCTTCAACGGCAAGAGCCTGATCGGGCTGCGCTCGCACGAGTTCGCGAAGGTCGGCATCTCCAAGTCGTTCCAGATTACCAACCTGTTTCCGGCACTATCCGTGCTGGAGAACGTGCGTGTCGCGGTGCAATGCCAGGACCGTACGTACGACCTGTGGACGCCGCGCAGCCGCCATACCGAATGGGTCGCGAAGGCGGAGGCGCTGCTGGAGCTCGTCGGCCTGCAGGACAAGCGCCATGCGGCGGCCGATAGCCTCGCGCATGGCGAGCAGCGCAGCCTCGAGATCGCGGTGGCGCTTGCGAGCGATCCGCGCCTGCTGCTGCTCGACGAACCAACCGCCGGCATGAGCCCGGAAGAGACGCGCGCGATCATGGATCTGATCCTGAAGCTGCTCGAGTCCCGCACGATCGGCCTCGTGGAACACAAGATGAAACTCGTCATGGGCGTCAGCGACAGCATCATCGTGCTGCATCAGGGCAGCCTGCTCGTACAGGGGCGGCCCGACGACATTCGGGCCAACGAGGACGTCCGGCGCGTCTATCTGGGCAAGGGGAATCACTGATGGCGACCGACCCGCTGCTTACCGTCAAGAACCTCCATGCGTGGTATGGCCGCAGCCATATCCTGCAAGGCGTCGATTTCCACGTGATGCCCGGCGAAGTCGTCGCGCTGATCGGCCGCAATGGCGCGGGCAAGACCACGTCGATGCGGAGCGTGATGGGCCTGATGCCGCGCATCGAGGGTTCGATCGTCTTCAACGGCACGGAATTGCGAGACGAGCCCGCTTATTGCCGCTTCCATCATGGACTTGCCTATGTCTTCGAGGAACGGCGGATCGTGCCGGGCCTGACCGTCCTGGAGAACATCGAGCTCGGCGTGCTGGCCGCGCGCGGGAGCCGGGCGGTGCGGCCGCAGGATGCCGTCGAGGAGATCGCGGAGACGTTTCCGCGGCTCAAGGAGCGCCTGAAGCAGGAAGCGACGACGATGTCCGGTGGCGAGCAGCAGATGCTTGCCATCGCGCGCGCCATGGCGGCGCGGCCCGCGATGATCATGCTCGACGAACCGAGCGAGGGCATCATGCCGAAGCTGGTCGATGAGATGTTCGAGTACTTCGAGGGGCTGAAGCGCAAGGGCACCACGATCCTGCTCGTCGAGCAGAGCGTGGAGCATGCGCTGGGCATCGCCGATCGCGCCTACATCATGGATCAGGGCGAAATCGTCCATGCGTCCTCGGCGCGCGCGCTGCGCGAGGACGAGGCCATGCAGCAGCGTTACTGCTCGGTCTGAGCATCCCGCGCCGTTTGATCAGATCGCACCGAGCGCGCGCAGGATCTTCTCCGGCGTGATCGGCTGCGACGTCACGCGCGCCCGGAACGGCAGCAACGCGTCGTTGATCGCATTCATCACGGCAGCCGGCGCGCCGGCCGTGCCGGCCTCGCCAGCGCCCTTGGCGCCCAGCTGCGACGTCCTGGTCGGCGTCTCGACGTGCGCCAGCACGATATCGGGCATTTCCGCGGCCATCGGCACGAGGTAGTCGGCCATGGAGCCATTGCACAGCGACCCATCCGCGTCATACTGGCACTCCTCGAACAGCGCGCCACCGATGCCCTGCACGATGGCGCCGCGCATCTGCTCGTCCACGAGCAGCGGGTTGAGCACGCGTCCGCAGTCCTCGACGGCCCAGTGCCCGAGCAGCCGGACGAACCCGGTTTCGACATCGACCTCCACGTACGAGGCCTGTACGCCGTTGGTGAACGCGAATGGATAGCCCGTCTGCGCATACGACCGCGTGGCCACAAGTTCCGGAAGTGGCCCGTGCGGCAGCGTATCGGGACGGAAATAGTAGATGCGGCAGGCCTCGGCCACATCGATCACGGGTGCGCGATCCTGCCGGTGAACGATCACGCCGTCGCTGATATCGAGATCGTGCGCGGGACAATCGCGGATGATGGCCGCGAGCGCCAGCAGGTTCTGACGCAGCGCGAGTCCGGCCTGCAGCACGGCCTCGCCCCCGATGCCGGCGCCACGCGACGCCCACGTGCCGCCGCCATAAGGCGTCACGTCGGTATCGCCCGTGACCACCCTGACGCGCGTCATCGGCACGCCGACGGCGTCCGCGGCAATCTGCGCGAAGACCGTTTCGGTGCCTTGCCCCTGTTCGCCGACGCCGACGAGGCAGGTGACGTTGCCACTGGCATCCAGCCGCAGCGTGGCGGTGTCCTGCGCCGAAATGCGCGCGCCACCCACGCCATAGAACGCCGCGCCCGGATTGGTCAGCTCGATCAGCACCGCGATGCCGATGCCGCGATAGATGCCCTGTTCGCGCAGGGCGGCCTGTTCCCTGCGCAGGGCGGGGTAGTCCATCAGCGTTTCGATGCGCGCCAGGCACTGGTCGTGCGACAGCCCCTCCAGCTTGATGCCCGACGCACCGCTGCGCGGAAAGCTGTCGTCGTGCATCACGTTGCGCCGCCGCATCTCGAGCGGATCGATGCCCAGCTGCTGCGCCGCGCGCTCGACGATGGCCTCGGTCACCGCGCAGGCGATCGGATGGCCCACGCCGCGATACTGGCTCGTGGGTGTCTTGTGCTGGAACAGCACGTCGAGCGTCGCGCGATAGTGCCGATGCGTATAGGGACCGCCGATCAGGTTGATGACCTGATTGCCCTCGATCGCGCTCGTACGCGGATACACCGAGTAGGGGCCGATGCCGGTCATGTCGCGCACATCGAAGCCGAGGATCTCGCCGTCGCGATTGACGGCCATGCGCGCATGCACGCGATGCTCGCGCGCATGCACGTCGGTGACGAACGACTCGAGCCGGTCCGCCACGAACTTGACGGGGCGGCGCAGCAGGATCGACAGCGCGACCGTCGCGAAATCGTCGGGGTAGGAGTGGACCTTGATGCCGAACGACCCGCCGACGTCCTTGCAGATGACGCGCACCGCGCTCTCGGGCAGCCCGAAGTGGCGCGCGTAGAGGTCCTGCATCATATGCGGGGCCTGATGGCCGCGATAGACGGTAAGCCGGCCGTCGGCGGGACTATAGTCCGCCAGCACGGCGCGCGTTTCCATCGTGACGCCCGTATGGCGGCCGAACGTATAGCTTTCCTCGATCACCAGATCTGCCGAGTCAAAGACGTCATCGACGCCGCCGGTATCGATCTCTCGATGGAAGCAGATGTTGTCGCCCAGCGCGGGATGGATCGGCGGCCCGGAAAGGCTGGCCTCCATGCTGGTAATGGCCGGCAGTTTCTCCCATTCGACGTGGACCTTCTGAAGAGCGTCCTCGGCCTGCTGGCGCGTCTCCGCTACGATCGCGAGCACGGGTTCGCCCTGCCAGAAGGTTTCGTCGATGGCCAGCGGGTATTGCGGCGCGGATTTCATGCCCGTCAGATGAGCGAGCGTGGCGACCCACGGTTTGCAGATGGCCGCGATCTGCACGCCGTCGATGATGGCCACGACACCCGGCATCGCGCGCGCCGCGTCGGCGTCCACGTGGACGATCCGCGCGTGGGCCATGGGGCTGCGCAGGTAGACGACGTGGGCCATGCGGGGCAGCACGACATCGTCGGTATAGACGCCGCGCCCTTCCAGATGGCGTCTGGCGTTCGGGCGCGCGACAGAGGCGCCGATATAGCGCTGCCGGATATCAACGCCATCGGCGACAGCATCGCGTTCGTTGCGGGAAAAGTCGTTCATGCCGGCGCCACCATGGAAGTCGCACTCTCCCCGGCGGCGTGTCGCCGCTGGTGCAAAACGTCGCAGATCGCATCGACGATCGACTGATACCCCGTGCATCGGCAATAGTTGCCGGACATATACTCGCGCACCTCGTCGCGCGTGGCATCGGGCTTTTCTTCGAGCAGCGCGGCGGCGGTCAGCAGCATGCCGGTCGTGCAGAAGCCGCACTGCAGCGCATTGCGCGCGTGGAACGCCTGCTGCAGCTCGCGGATGTCGCCGCGATCGCTGATGAAGTCGATCGTTTCCACTTCATGTCCGTGCGCCTGCGCGGCCAGCACGAGGCAGCCGCGTACGATCTCGCCGTCGAGGCGCACCGTGCAGGCGCCGCAGACGCCGTGCTCGCAGCCGACGCGCGCGGCGCGCACGCCGAGGTCGTCGCGCAGGAAATCGACCAGATGCATGCGTGCCTCGACGTGCCGCTCCTGCTCCTGCCCGTTGACGCAAACATTGATGCGGACCGGTTCGCTCATGGGGTGCTCCGTGTGGATGCGTGCCCGAGCAGGCGATGCGCCAGGCGGCGCATCAGCACGGACGCGAGATGCAGCTTGGCCTCGGGGGAGTGATAGAGATCGGCGACGGGCTTCAGCTCCTGTGCCAGCGCCTGCCGCGCGGCATCGAGCGCCCCATTGTCGAGCGGGCTGCCTTCGAGCGCGGCTTCCGCGCCGCGCGCGCGCATGGGGATATTGCCGGTGCCCAGGAAAACCAGCCGCATATCGTGCAGACGGTCATCCTCGACATGCGCGCTCGCGGCCAGCCCGACGATCGCGTAGTCGCCGTGGCGGCGCGTGAGTTCATCGAAGACATGCCGTCGCGGCCGCGCCGGCGTCGGGAACTCGCATGCGGTGATGATCTCGCCGGGGGCGAGGGCGGTCGTATAGAGATCGACAAAGAAGTCGGCCGCCGCAATCTTGCGTTCGCCTTGCGGGCCGATCACGACGATGCGGGCGTCGAGCGCGACCGCGCACGTGGGCCACTCCGCCGCGGGATCGGCAAAGGCGATGGACCCGCCGAGCGTGCCGCGATTGCGGATGGCGCGGTGCGCGACATGGGGCGCGGCCTGCGCGAGCAACGGCATATGGCGGCGGACCACCGGCGAGTCTTCGATCTCGCCATGGCGGGTCAGGGCGCCGATGCGGACGTAGCCGTTCTGCAGCGAGATACCGCTCAGTCCCGGGAGGTCGTTGATATCGACGAGCAGGCGCGGCTCGGAAAGCCGCATATTGAGCGTGGCCAGCAGCGTCTGGCCGCCGGCGAGGATCCTGGCGTCGTCGCCGTGCTGCGCGAGCAGCGACAGGACTTCGGGGACGGAGGACGCCCGGACGAAATCGAAGGGAGGCGCTTTCACGGTCGTTTGGGACGGTCAGGTCCGCCAGTGCATGATCGCGAACGTGAACGCGGCGCCGAACAGGAACCAGAACGCGCGTTGCAGTTCGCCGTAGAGGGCACCGGACCTGGCGCCGGGATTGGCGTCGGGATTGGCGCCGGACATGGCGCGCCCGGTGGAGACGACGCTGGAGCTCGCTGCGGGGGAGGGAGCGAACGTGGCGCTCCCGTTCGCCGCGGCGCCGTCATCGCGCAGCGCGATATCGAACGCCGTGAAAAACTCGTCGGCCATCTTCTTCGCCGACGAATCGATGAGCCGCCCGCCGATCTGCCCAAGCTTGCCGCCGACCGATGCCTCCACCGCGTAGCGAAGGCTCGTGTGCGCGCCGCTGTCGGTCAGCTCGACCGTGGAGCTTCCCTTGGCAAAGCCCGCCGCGCCGCCCGCGCCTTCGAACGTCAGCCGGCAGCGGCTGGGCGCGTCGATATCGGACATCAGGATCCTGCCGCCAAACCGCGCGCGCACCGGGCCGATCTTCAACTGCACGCGCGCCTGCGTCTCCGTATCGGAGATCTGGCTGACTTCCTCGCAGCCGGGAATGCAGCGCGAAAGAATCGTCGGATCGTTGAGCGCCGCCCATACCCGCTGGCGTGGCGCATGAATGATCTGTTCTCCGGCAAGCTCCATCCTGAGTCCTTGTCTCCGTACCGCTCGTTATTTTTTTCAGTATTTACCCACTGGTCAATAAAGTCAAGTTGCCGAAAATACCGGCATCGCACCGCATGGATCGCGCGGGCGGCAGGGCGCGCCAAGCAGTTATCATGACGGCCTATCCGCCATTCCCGTGCCCAAGGCCCAGCGACACCCGATGACCACCGACGACGAGAAGAAAGTGCGGCGCCGACTCAAGCCAGAGGAACGCGAACTCCAGATCCTGCAAGGCGCGGTAAAGTTTTTCTCGGAACGCGGACTGGAAGGTCAGACGCGCGATCTCGCCAAGGAAATCGGCGTCACGCATCCGCTGCTGTATCACTACTTCCCGACCAAGCAGGCGCTGATCGAGCGCGTCTACGAGATGGTCTACCTTGGCCGCTGGAACGCGGAGTGGGAGGCGCGCTTCGACGACAAGGGGCCGGGACTGCAGGAGAAACTCACGCAGTTCTACCTCGACTACGCGAAGGCGATCCTCACACCGGAGTGGGTACGCATCCTCGTGTTCTCGGGGCTCAGCGACGGCTATATCCCCGAGAAATACCTCGCGCTGCTGAAAGAGAAGCTGTTTCCGCGCATCGTGCGCGAGACGCGACGCCATCTGGGCCTGTCGCTGCGGGCCCGGCCCACCGAGCGCGAGAACGAGCTGATCTGGGGCATGCACGGGGGCATCTTCTATCTCGGTATTCGCTGCTGGGTCTATCGGCAGCCAGGACCCGAAGACTGGCAGCAGGTGATTCGCGATCGCGTGCGCGCCTATGTGGTGGCCGCCGAGGACCTGTTTGGCGAGTAGGGCAAGCCACCATCGTTTGCGCCTTATCGTGCACACGTAAAAGCGCGGCGGCTACAGTTCGTCCATGGAAAATAAACCTCAGTGCGGCAACAGAACAGGCGTACAGTGGACGAGGTTCTATAAAAGTGGGGGAATACATGGATAACTATCCAGCAACGCGCGCCAATGGCTTCGACATCTATCCGCTGGTGTACAAGTTCGACGCGCCCGCACGGGAATGGAACGAGCGCAAGCCTGACCGCACGTATAGCGCGTCGGTCGTGATCTGCCGCGAAGGCGAAACGCCGTCGGGCGCGAACGGTCGCGTGTTCAAGCTGCCGGAGCAGAACTGGGAAAGTCTTGGCGTGGCCAAGCGCGCGGCGGTGCAGCGCGGTCTCGATATCATCGGCGGGCTGGTGCCCGGCGAATCGATGTCAGGGGTTTGAGCGCGTGATCGAGCGGCCTGGTTATCGCGCCGCTTATCGTCTTGCCTGTTGAGCGAGAAACCGGTCCAGTTGTCCGGCGAACGCCTTGCCGTCCTGAGGCGAAAACGGGGGCGGGCCGCCAGTATCGATGCCCGAAGCCCGGAGCTGGTCCATGACATCGCGCATGGTCAGTCGCTCCTGGATGTTCTCGCGGCTGAACCACACGCCGCGCGGGTCGAGCACCTGCGCACCTTTCTCTAGCGCCGCCGCGGCCAGTGGAATATCGGCGGTGATCACGAGATCTCCGGTCTCCGCCATTTCGACGATGCGCTTGTCGGCCTCGTCGAAACCGGACGGCACCTGCAGCGCCTTGATGAATCGCGACGGCGGCGTGCGCAGGTACTGATTTGCCACGAGCGTGAGATTCACTTCGGCCCGCTGCGCGGCACGGTACAACATGTCCTTGACGACGACCGGGCAGGCGTCTGCGTCGACCAAAATCTGCATTGCGTGGGCTTTCAGGGTACGTGAGCCGCAACACTACCATGCGCGCACGTGCAGGCCGCCGTGAAAGTAAATCGGACACCTCGAGGTATAGGGCGTATGCTCGATGGCGAAAGGAGGCCAACATGTCTCAAAACAATGCCATCTACAAGGGCTTCCGGGTATCGGCAAGGGTGTCTCAGGCACCCGACGCGGGTGCCTCGGTGCAACCACGGTTCCTCGCAACCGTGACAATCACGCAAGTGAGCGAGGGCATGGGTTCCCGCCGGCAGTTGCCCGGCATGATCCAGCATACGGCCAGCGCCCCGCACGCGGCCATCGCACTGGCGCTGTCGTCGGCGCGAGAGGCGATCGACGGCATGTCCACCTTCGTCAAGGCGAAGTAGTCTTGCCGATCATGGGCTGGTTCTGCCGAGACTATCGGGGCATGTATATCCATGCGATGGCATTCGAATTGCCGGATGCCGGCATCGGCGACAGTGCGCCGGGACCGAAGTGGAACTACCGGATGGCCATCTGCTTCTCGGCGCATCGGGACGACCGCCTCTTTGGCGAAACCCTCGACGACGAAGAGGATTACTTCACCAGAGAGGCCGCGGAGCAAGCCGCCCTGTTTTACGGCCGCTCGGCCATCGACATTCTTCACGGATTGCGCTGACGCGCATGCTTGCCGTTCAACCCGCCGCCAGCACCTGCGCGAGCTGCCGCTCGAAGTCGGCAGGGTCGAAGTAGTCGCGCCACACGGTAATCTTTCCGCCTTCGACGGTCACGGTGCCCATGACAGGCAACGAGATCTCCTTGCCGTTTTCGTGCCGAAAGATATCGACGCGCTCGTTGAGCACGACATTGCCCGCGGCCGCGATATGGACGACCTTCCAGTCCACCTTGAAGGTCTTCCCGATGCCGAAATCCCCATGAAATTTCCGCACCTTCTCGCGCCCGACGAGATCGGGAAAGGGCACGTTGTCGTACAGCACATCCTCGGCCAGCATATCGAGCGCGTCGTCGATGCGATTGGCGGTCCAGTGGTCGAAGAACGCGGTGGCGACGAGAATGGGGTCGGTGGCCTGGCTCATGATCTTGCTCCTTGATGGGTGATGTTGGAGCAAAGCTTAGCGGGTGGATCAGGGCTTGATTAGCCAGGCTGGGCTTGGTGGATTTTCAATGAATCGTTGTAAGTAAATGGCTGCTTATCGGCGCTGCCGTAACGGCGCCAGCAGATGCCCGAGCCCGTTGTGATCGAGTTCGTGCATGAGCGCGAGCAGGCGGCCGATTTCTCCCGGCGGGAAGCCTTCCCGCGCAAACCAGTTCAGATAGTTGCCCGGCAGATCGGCGATCGGCGTTCCCTTGTACTTGCCGAACGGCATTTCACGGGAGACGAGCAGGAGCAGGGTATCGCTGTCGGGAAGCATGCGAATGGCGGATGTCAGGGGGCAGCCGATATGGCGGGACGCCCGATTCTACTTCGCCTGGCATCGGGTACCGCTTGTAAGACTCCGGTAAGCCTTGGGACTTAATGTGCGGCCATGGACCCAAAATCGCCCCCAGCCTCGTCCGTCGCTCAAGAATTGCCACTCCGGGCACGTGTGGCCGTCCTCGAAGCCGTGATGAAGGTCGCCGATCCCAGCGTCATCGCGCAACGCCTTGCCACCGTCCTCGAAGAAGCCATGCGAGACGTGGACGACTCCACGCCCCTCGAGCTTCGCCTGAAACTGGAAGACATGCGCATGGCGCTCCTGCAGGCCGGTACCTGAGCGCCAGTCCATCGTCGGCAATGTTTGCCGTGTCGATGTCGCCCGCTTCGCGCTGACATCTGCACAACATTGGTGATATATTACATATCACACTTCCGACGATGCATCGTTTCCGCCATGTTAGATCCCTCTCTGCTGGGCCGGATAACCTACACGCATGCCGAACCGACACAGGCCCCGCTACCGCCGGGCCGCCACCGGCTTGGCATTGCCAATGAACGCGATGCCGTCCTGTACGTGCCGGCGGCACTCGGCGAGGGACCGGTGCCGCTGCTAGTCATGTTCCATGGCGCCGGCGGCTTTCCGGAGAAGGTGCTGCCCTTTATCGAGCCGCACGCCGACGCGCACGGCTTTCTGGTGCTGGCCCCGCATTCGACCTTTCCCACCTGGGACATCGTCATCGGCGGCAACGGGCCCGACCTCGAGCGGCTGCGGCAGGCGCTGGCCGCCGTCTCTGCCCGCTATCGCATTCGGCAGGATCGGCTGGCCTTCGCCGGCTTCTCCGATGGCGCGAGCTACGCGCTTTCCATCGGCATCACCAATGGCGATATCGCCAGCCACGTGATCGCGTTCTCGGGCGGGTTCATGTCTATATTCATGCAGGAAGGCGCGCCAAAAGTCTTTATCGCGCACGGCCTGGCCGACGAGCAGCTGCCCATTCAGACCAGCGGGCGCACCCATGCCACCAAGCTGAAGGCTGCCGGCTACGACGTCGAGTATGTCGAATTCAACGGCCCGCATGCGATCCAGCCACCGATCGTCTCCGAGGCCATCCGCTTCTTCCTGGCGTAGCACGGAGTGCAACCCATGAATTTCGAGATTCCGCAGTCCCTGATCCACCCGCTGCTCGCGCTGATCGAAGCCGAGTCTCCGCTGGCCCGGCAGCTCAGGGAACACGGCCTCTGCCATGGCAGCATGTCGGTATCGGCGCGCCTGTTCGACGCGCAGTCGCTGAACTCGCTCTATGCGCTGAGCAAATCGCAGAACGAGCGCGCGCTGCTCTTTCAGATGCTGGCGCTGGACAACGTCCATAACGCGCCGCAGGCACGCACCATTCCCGGCCTGGAGATGCTGTCGGCCGGACTCGTCGCCTACCTGTCGCGCGATGTCATCGATGGCTGGCTGTATCAGCGCAGCCGCGATGGCGTGCTGCTGCCGTGGCTGGTCCAGCGCGTGCGGCACGTGGAGCCCGAGCAGGGCATGCCCTATGTCGCCATCGACCTGCTGGCGAACACGATGCTGTCCGCCAATTCGGAACTGACGGACCCCGCGCGGCGCAGGGCGGGCATGACGACGTCGATCATCGTCACGCGCGACGAGATCATCGACCGCACCATTCCGCAGCTTCTCGCCGATTTCGGCTTCTTCAAGGAGTGCGCGGAGTTTCGGCAGGAATACGAACGGCATGCCCAGCGCTTTGTGCGTTACCAGCGCAGCTTCGGCGCGCAGTACATCGCCACGGGGGCTGCGTTCACCGTCGAGGGCAAAGGCACCGCGGTGCTCGCGCGCCTGGGCGACGGCGTCGCGGCGCGCTGCATCAACGACGAGGAACGTCTCGAGCGCCGTTTCGAAGTGACACACGACGCCGAGTTCTGGCGCCGGTCCGGCGTGGCCACGGGCTTCGACAAGATGCCGCTCCATGGCTATGTGCACATGTTCCATCTGGAGTGGCACCGGAACATCTGGGTGCATGTGCAACACCTGACCGAATACCGGTATCGGCCCGAAATGCGCGACAAGCTGGTACTGCCGGACCAGCACCGCGACCTCATCGACATCCTGACGTCGCATATGGACGTGCTGGTGCAGGATTTCGTGCCGGGCAAATCGGGCGGCACGACGATCCTCTGCCAGGGTGCGCCCGGCCTGGGCAAGACGCTGACCGCGGAGGTCTACGCGGAAGTCGTCGGCAAGCCGCTCTACCGCGTGCATTCCGGACAGCTGGGAACCACCGCCGCCTCGGTCGGCGCAAGCCTGATGGAGATCCTGCGCCGGGCCATGCGCTGGAACGCGGTGCTGTTGCTCGACGAGGCCGACGTCTACATTCGCCGCCGCGGCAACGACCTCGAGCACAACGCGATCGTCGCGGAGTTCCTGCGCACGCTGGAGTATTTCAGCGGGCTGCTGTTCATGACGACCAACCGGACCGGCGACGTCGATGACGCCATCCTGTCGCGGTGCATCGCCACCATCCAGTACGAGACACCGGGCAGGGAGGATGCGGCGCGGCTGTGGCGCCTGCAGGCCGAGCAGTACGGCGCGGCGCTGGGGGACGAACTCGTGGACGTATTGACCGCCACCTACCCGAAAGCGAGCGGACGCGATATCAAGGAACTGATGAAACTCGCCACCCGCTATGGCAAGGCGAAGCAGATGGCGTTGTCCGAAGACGTGTTCAGGCTGTGCGCGCAGTTTCGCGCGATCGACTCAATGGGATGATGCCCCGGCCTGCATCAGGGCGCCGACATGCGCCACGGTGCTCGTGGCCAATGCATCGAGGCTGTAGCCGCCCTCCAGAATCGACACGATGCGGCCGTCGCAGGTGTCGTCGGCAATCCGCATCAGTTCGCGAGTGATCCACCCGAAGTCGTCGTCCTCGAGGTTCATGCCCGCGAGGGGATCCATGCGGTGCGCATCGAAGCCCGCGGAGACAATGAGCAGATCGGGCGCGAAGGCGCTGAGCGCGGGAAGCAGCAGCGTGGAGATCGCGGCACGGAACTGCGCCGAGTCGCAGCCACGCGGCAAGGGAACATTGACGATATTGTGGTCCACGCCGGTCTCGGAGCGCGCACCCGTACCGGGATAGAACGGCGACTGGTGACTGGACGCGTAGAACAGTTCAGGGCGGTTGTAGAAGGCCGCCTGCGTGCCATTGCCGTGATGCACGTCGAAATCGACCACGGCCACGCGCGCGAGCCTGCGCACCTCGTACGCGTAGGCGGCCGCGATGGCCGCCTGATTGAAAATGCAGAAGCCCATCGCCTTGGCCGGTTCGGCGTGATGACCGCACGGCCGCGTCGCGCAGAACACGTTGCGCGCCTGCCCGTCCATGACCGCATCGACCCCCGCACAGGCCGCGCCGACGCAGCGCATGACGGCCTCCCACGAGCCCGGCGACATCAGCGTATCGCCAGCGTCCAGCGGCACATAGCCACGGGATGGGGCGCTTTGCGCGATGTCGTCGATGTAGTCCGATTCGTGGATCAACTGCAACTGCTCGACGGTGCCCATCGGCGCATCGCGCCATTCCAGCGCCGCGAATTCCGGTGTCTGCAACGCCCCCACGACGGCCTTCAGCCGCTCGGGCGATTCCGGGTGATGAGGGCCGGGCTGATGCGCGAGACAGGCGGCATGGGTATAGACGATCGTCGTGGTCATGGTCAGCTGCGCGCGGGTTTGCACCGGCGCCCCCCGTTGGTGGTTCGACTAGGTATGTAATATATCAGCAGTTTTGCGCTTGTTGGGGGTTCGTTGCGCGACGATTTTTGCCGTTAAGTCGCATCGGATGAGGAAATTGAACAGAGAAATTCATGAAACGCGCGCATTGTCTGATTGCCCTATGTTTCGCGGTCGCACTCCCTGCCATGCCGGAGCCTGCCCAGGCCCACATCGCGATTGACGATATCAAGCGGTTGGAGAAATCCGGCCAGTATCTGGAGGCGGCAAAACTGTGGTCGTCGCTGGCAATCGATAGCGAGGCCCTTGCCAGCGGCGCGGAGTTCGCGGCAAGCCATTGGGTTGATGCAGCGAATAACTTCGAGAAGGCGGGCGAAACCGACGCGCAGCGTCTGGCGGTGGAGCGAGCCTACGCAAAACTGCCAGGTATCGACGCGTCGCAGCGTTACCGGATACAGGCCGCTCTGGCCGGGTTCTATGTCTCTCGCAATCCGGACAAGGCGCGAGAACTGTCGCGTGCATTGCTCGACGACGGGCGCAGCCTGGGCTTCGATGCCTGGGGATACGGTCTGGCATGCCTCACGACAGCAGTGGCCATAGAGAACACGCAGGACAAGGCGCTGACGACCGCGCTCTACGTGCGGGGATTCGACTCGGCAGCGGCGGATCTCGATAGCCGTATGGGCTGGTTGAGCGCTGCCTATGAACAGGGTATCCGCTTCGCCCAGACGTCGCAGAATGCTTCACTGGAAGCGCTCATTCGGCACCGGCTGGAAGCAAATCGCGCGGCGTGGGCGAGCGCAGCAGGAACGCCGGCAGGAGATGACGGCTACGTATTGCGGGCGGCGCGCGCATATCGGGCGAGGGCGATTGTCTACCGAGAGAACAATGCACCGGACCTGGCCACATTCGCGGCGTCGCAGGCCGACTCGCTGACTTCTCGCTGATCGCCGGCGACCGCCGCTTCCACGATGGTCGTTTCGTTTCCCGTCAGCCGTGCCGGAACACGATTCCCACGATGCCGTGCGCAGACGACCTTGACGCTCCCGGTACGCACGACCACCATGGTGCAACGGCAAGACGGCTGATTAGGGGGGCGGTATGACTGAGCGCGACACGGTCTTTTCGGGGTCGATCCCGAAGTTCTACGACACGCTGCTGGTCCCGCTGATCTTCGAGGCCTATGCCGCCGATCTGGCCGAGCTGGTCGCGGCTTCCTCGCCCGGTTCGGTGCTCGAGACGGCGGCCGGTAGTGGCGTGGTCACGCGGGCGCTTGCGCCGAAGCTCGACGCTGGCGCGCGCTATATGGTCACCGATCTCAATGCGCCGATGCTCAACTACGCCGCGACACGGCAGGGTGCGGATAGCCGTATCGAATGGCGGCAGGCGGATGCGCTCCACCTGCCGTTCGACGATGGCACGTTCGATGCCGTCTGCTGCCAGTTCGGCGCCATGTTCTTTCCCGACCGGTGCGCCGGCTACACCGAAGCGCGTCGCGTGCTGAAGCCTCGCGGGCGCTTTATCTTCAACGTGTGGGACCGCATCGAGGAGAACGTCTTTGCCGACGTCGTCACCCAAGCCGTCGCCACGGTGTTTCCCCATGATCCGCCAGCATTCCTCGCCCGCACGCCACACGGCTATCACGATATCGCGCGGATCCGGGACGAGCTGCACCGTGCAGGGTTCCGCGATATCGAGATCCAGGCGCACGAGAAGATGAGCCACGCAGACTCGGCCCGCGACGTCGCCACGGCCTATTGCCTTGGCACGCCCCTGCGCAACGATATCGAGGCGCGCGATGCGGGCTTGCTCGACCTTGCGATCGACCGGGCGACGAAGGCGATTGCCGATCGGTATGGTGAAGGGCCGGTGGCAGGGAAGATTCAGGCGCTGGTGATCGTGGCTGGTGGATAGTGACTGTAGGCGGCACCGGTTTGTCGCTCACGACATAACGCAAGACTATCGCGTCGGCTGCCCGTTTCCAGTAGCAGCCAACGCAATCAGGAACGTGCCGCGCCGACCTAGGCTGTTTTCAGAGTGCCAGACTGAAATCGGAAAGCGTTGCAACGGTGTTCGTGAGGCCTTGCTGGAGAAGCGTGGCAAGGTAGTCGTCCCGACTCTTCGGTGGGTTCTTCAGCGATGCGCGATGTTCCGCAACGGCTGCCAGGACCTTGCCCATGTGCAGGTCCCACAAGTCCATGATGAAGTCGTCAGGATGCAGCGCTTCCATGTTGAACTTCGCGAGCGCGGCCTTGGGAAAGTCCTTCAGGTTGAAGGTAACGATCGCCCCGGCGCCGGCATGGATGGCAGCAGCCACAACGTGCCGATCATCCGGATCGGGCAACGTGATCGATTCAATGTAGTGCTCGTAGCCGACGACGAGCGAATCTCGAACCTTGTCGTTCATCAGGTCGCGCGTGCGTTGCAACTTGTCCACGCCCAGGTCAGGACGCCGCGCGATGACGTTGCGTGTCCACTCGTCATGAATCCGATCGGTCCACTTGGCACGATACAGATCCGTCAGAGCGAGCCGCATGAGCAGATCGCGAAGCGGGGCGGGAAACAGGACGCACGCATCGTAGATGACGGCAAAGTTAGACGCCATGCTCAATATCCCATGTCGAGGTCTTGCGCCTGCGCCGCGAGTTCATCGAGCGCCTTGCGTCGCTCGCCGTCGATCCGTTCCTTGTATGCCACCACGTCCTTATAGAGGACGCGTCGATGCGTGTTGACCTTGCGAAACGGAATCTCGTTCTTCTCGAGCAATTGCACGAGGTATGGGCGCGAGACGTTCAAGAGATCCGCCGCCTCCTGTGTTGTGAGTTCCGCGTGAATGGGAATGATCGACACGGCGTTGCCATTTCCAATCTCTGCGAGCACATCGACCAGAAGCTTCAGTGCCGTGGTGGGCAGGGTGACCTGCTGCACCTCGCCGCGGGCGTTTCTGAAGTCGAACTGTTGCGTCTCTGCCTTGCTGTCCAGAACGACGGCCAGATTGCGCGATGACTCGCGCGCGATAGCGCTCTCGGCTGCCGACGGCAGCGATGCATGAAAAAGGGTATGCGGCATCGTGGGGCTCCAATGCTTACGATATGGACCCCAACATGGTAATTCGAAATAAACGAAATCGCAATAACCGAAACGACGTCGCCGTAAAGGAATGGGGCGGGCGTCGCGGCGCGATAGTCAGACATCGCCTGCGGCGTGTTCCTCTTTGGCCAGCATCATGTGCTGGCTTTCTGTCGTGATGACCCCGATGACCCGGGCCAGCTGTCTGCTCACCGTGATGTACGCATGTCCGATCCGGCTGTCGAAGTAGAGGGAGTCTCCGCGTCCGAGATGAACCTTGTCGCCGTGCTCGAAGTGCACTTCGATTTCCCCGGACAGCACGTACACGAACTCCACGCCAGCATGTCTTGCGAAGTCCTTCGGGCCCTTCACCGACCGTGCGTGAATGGTGCCGAGTACCGGATTGATGGGCTTGCCGGTGGCGGCCGTCGCAAGGAACTCATAGGTGAACGACTGCCCGCGGTAGCGGACGCCCTCGCCAGCGCGGGTCACCACCGGACCCTCATGGTCGGCGGGCAGCGCGTAATCGTCGGAGAACAGCGTGCCGATGTCGAGCTGCAACGCCTGCGCCAATGCGGCGACGTTCTCGTAGCCCAGCGCCAGCTGGCCGCGTTCGGCGCGGGAGATGGTCGTGATGGACACGTTTGCGCGTTCTGCCACCTGCACCAGTGTCCATCCAAGCTGCTTGCGGGCGGTGCGCAGGCGCTTGCCTAGCGTCGCCGGATCCAGGAGATCTGCCGCTGCTCCCCGGCGCGTGGCCTTCCTGTTCATGATCGCCGTTCCAGAAATTTGCGTAAACGCAAAAAATACATATACTTTCCACCCAGCGCAAGCCATGACTGGATGGACCGATGCATATCGTCGTTGTGGGAGCCGGCATCGCCGGTGTCGTCACCGCCCTGACCCTCGCCCGTGAGGGCGCCACCGTGGACATCGTCGATGCCGCGCCGACGGCAGCCGCCGGTGCGAGCTTCGCGAACGCCGGGCTCGTGTCCCCGGGCCACTGCTTCAGCTGGGCCGAGCCCGGCGTCGCCGGCGCCGCGCTGAAATCCCTGCTGGGCCTCGGAGAGGGCATCAGCATCTGCCCGCCATGGACGCCGTCCATGCTGCGCTGGGCGACGCTTTTCGTACGCGAAGGCACGCGCGACCGCTGGATGGCCAACTCGCAGGCAGCACTGGACCTGGCCGCCTACTCCCGCAATCTGCTGTTCGGCGAAGGCGTCGTGCCATGCGAGGCCTATGGTGGGCGACAGGCCGGCATCCTCTACCTGTATGGCGAGAACGACCAGCCCGGCCCCTATGACGAGGCACTACTGAAGTCTGCCGGAGAACCCTTCGAGCGTCTGGACCGCGCCCAGCTACTCGCCTGCGAACCGCTGCTGGCCGACGCTTCGGTGAAGTTCGCACGAGGCGTGTTTTGCCCGAACGACGGTACCGGTGACGCCCCCCGCATCACGGGCGCGGCC